>NZ_AUTH01000046.1:0-78028 GCF_000497975.1 Pseudoalteromonas sp. TB41
TCTATTAACCGTAAGGAATATCCATGCGTCATTACGAAATCGTATTCATGGTTCACCCTGATCAGAGTGAGCAAGTATCTGGTATGATCGAACGTTATACTGGTTCTATCACTGAAGCTGGTGGTACTATCCACCGTCTTGAAGACTGGGGCCGTCGTCAACTGGCTTACCCAATCAACAAGCTTCATAAAGCTCATTATGTTCTTATGAACGTTGAAGCACCAACTGAAGTAATCAGCGAGCTAGAAACTACTTTCCGCTACAACGATGCAGTGCTTCGTAACTTAGTTATGCGTACTAAAAACGCTGTAACTGAAGCGTCTCCTCTTGTAAGAGAAGAGAAGAAAGAAGCACCAGCTGCTTAATTGTTTTGAGTCCTAGCATGGCACGTAGTCAGCAGTTACTATAATGGTTAGCCCATATACGAATCAGCTGGTTATATCGGGGGTTGTTTGTAAAACACCCAAGTTTAGCCAAAGCCCCGCGGGCATACCGCATTGTATTTTTGTTGTAGAACATAAATCAATGCAAGTTGAAGCAGATCTTAACCGTAATAGTTATGTGAGGCTTCAGGTAGTTGCCAGTGGTAAGCAAATGCAACAACAGACTCAACATTTGCACGTTGGGCAGGCATTGCAAGTGAGTGGTTTTTTAAATCGCCACGAAGGTCGTAACGGCCTTAGCCAATTGGTTTTGCATGCTCAGCATATAGAAAGAATTATTTGAGGAATTAATCTCATGGCACGTTATTTCAGACGTCGTAAGTTCTGCCGCTTTAAAGCGGAAGGCGTACAACAAATCGATTACAAAGATCTAGCTACTCTTAGAAACTATGTTACAGAAAGTGGCAAAATCGTACCTAGCCGTATCACAGGTACTAGCGCTAAATACCAGCGCCAGCTAGCAACTGCTATTAAGCGTGCTCGCTACTTAGCCCTTCTTCCATACACTGACTTACATAAGTAAGCAGCGGATTAACACGTTTTTAAAAGGTGTAGAAACATGCAAGTTATTCTACTAGATAAGATCGCTAACCTAGGTGGCCTAGGTGACCAGGTTGTTGTTAAATCTGGCTTCGCACGTAACTTCCTTTTCCCACAAGGTAAGGCAGTTCCTGCAACTAAAGCAAACATTGAAACGTTTGACGCACGTCGCGCAGAACTAGAAGCAAAAATCGCTGAACAGTTAACTGCAGCACAAGCACGCGCTGACAAACTTGAAGCATTAGCAGAAGTTACATTAGTATCTAAAGCTGGTGATGAAGGTAAATTATTCGGTTCAATCGGTACTCGTGACATCGCTGACGCTATCTCAGCTGTTGGTGTTGAAGTTGCTAAATCAGAAGTTCGTTTACCTCTAGGTACTATCCGTGAGACTGGCGAATTTGACGTTGCAATCGCAGTACACTCAGACGTAACAGCTACTATTAAAGTAATCGTTATTGCTGAAGCTTAATTTTTAAAATTAAGTTAAAAAAAACCGTGCTTTGCACGGTTTTTTTGTATCTAAAATTTATAACCCAAAGTAATAAATTGTTTGTTGTGGATTAAATCAAACACTTTTCTAAGTTAAACCTTTATTTTCAAAAAAAATTTTATTTCATTTAAACCTTTCTATTTCTCCTCGCGTCTAATAAGTTAAATTGCAATTATATAATTATAAACAGGAAAAATTTGCGATGTTAATGGACGCTAATCAGCCAATAACTGATCAAGTGCAGCAAATGCTTATTGATCAAGTTAAAAACGGCGACCAGTTAGCCTATAAAGCGCTCTATGACATGCATAAAGCAAAAGTTTATGGCTTATGCCTGAGGCTAATTGCCGATGAGGGGCATGCGCAAGATGCAACTCAAGAAGTATTTGTACAGGTATGGCACAAAATAGCGCAATTTGATGGGCGTTCGCAATTTTCTACCTGGCTTTACAGTGTCACCAGTAATATTGCTATTAGCTATGTGCGTAAGCAAAAACATTGGCTTAATAAAGTTATTAGCTTTGAACAAAGCGGTATGGATGAGCAATCTGCAAATGACTGCAATGGCTTAAATAGCTTAGATAAATTAATCGTTAGGCTGCCTGAGCGCGCAAGAATGGTATTTGTACTGTATGCCGTTGAAGGTTATAGGCATGAAGAAATAGCAACCTTGCTAGGCATGGCTGTAGGCTCTAGTAAGGCGCAATATCATCGTGCAAGGCAATTATTAAAACAGTGGTACGAAAATGAGTAAAACAAATTTTGATGACTACTTAAATGAGTCGCTAACACAATTAAATAAAAATATAACACCCGATAAAGAGCTCTGGGATGGGATTGAGCGCGCCATAATGACTAATAAGCAGGCAAGTACAGTTAAGAGTGTAGTTTGGCCGAAGCTAACTGCTATTGCGGCATGTTGTGTGGCTGCTTTGGTTAGCACTATGGTGTTTTTTACATCTCCAGAGACAAATACCGCTGTGGCGATGAGTGATTTTTTTACTAAGCAAAAACAAAGTTTACTTGTTCAATACCAAAGCCAAGCGGCACTAACAGATAACTGGCAAGTGCAGCTACAAGAACTTGAAGATGCTGAGCAGGCTATAAAGCAAACACTTGAAAATGAACCACAAAATAAGGCGCTACTGTCTATGTTAGCGCAAGTATATCAACAACAGCTCGACTTAATTAACAAGGTGCATGCACCGCGTTGGCAACAAATCTAGGAGAAATAAATGAAAGCAATAATACTTGGAATCGCTTTATTACCAATGGCTGTATTTGCCGGTGAAAAAATAGAACAACAAATTGAAGTACCAAACGGTGGCGTTATTCATATAGAAAATCAGCGCGGCAATGTAAATATTATGGGCTGGGAGAAAAATCAATTTAAAGTGAGCGGCGAGCTTGATGATAAAGCACAAGGCTACACTCTTAAAACACAGGGTAATAAAACTCAGTTTATTGTAAAAATGCCTGATCTTTCAAACTGGGATAATAACAATAATGGCTCAACGCTAACTATTTTCATGCCGCAAAGCAGTGCGCTGGAGTATGTTGGGGTTAACGCTTCGGTAACTGCAAAAGAGTTAAAAAGAGGCACTGAAATTGATGTAGTCAATGGCGCCATTACAGTAAATGATCTTAACGGCGATATTAAGCTTACTAGTGTTAACGGTGACATCAACGCAAAAAACCTCAGTGGTAAAGTGCAATTTGAAACTGTAAATGGCGCAATTGATGATCAGCAATCTAACGGAGAAGTTCGTTTTAATGCGGTTAATGGGAATATAAAATCAAACTCGACTGCCAATGATATTCGCTTAGAAAACGTAAACGGTGATATCAATCTTACCTTCGATGCAATCAAAGAGTTACAAATAAGCACTGTAAATGGCGAAGTTGAAGTGCGTATTAATCGCCTTTTAAGTGATGCTGATGTAAGTTTTGAATCTGTAAGTGGCAATGCTGAGTTTTACTTTCCAGCTGATTTATCGGCACAATTTGAAGTGCAAGCCCATGCCGGCGGTAAAATTGACAACCAGCTAACGAGCGACCAAGTGCAAAAAGCCAAATATGGCCCAGCAAGTGGAATTAAGTTTAATACTAATGGCACCGATGCCAGTGTAGAAATGAATACCATAAGTGGGACGATTGGACTTAAGCGTCAATAATCATCCATTTTATTTTAAGTTACAAAAAGCAGGAAAGATTTCCTGCTTTGCTATTTGCACAGCCCCGCCAAGTCGATAGAATAGAGCCATTCAATTTTAGTACTGTGAAGTTATGGCCAAACCAGATAAGCAAGTCGACACTCTTAAAGTTCCTCCCCATTCAATAGAAGCTGAACAATCTGTTTTAGGTGGTTTAATGCTTGATAATCAAGCATTTGATCGCGTAGCTGAACTTGTTGTGTCACAGGACTTTTATACCCGTACCCATAAGCTTATTTTTGAGGCAATGACAGCACTGGCTGAAATTGGCGATCCGATTGATTTAATTACTATTTCTGAAAGTTTAGAAAAAAATAATCAGCTTTCAGGGATTGGTGGCTTTGCGTATTTAGCCGAAATAGCTAAAAACACCCCAAGTGCTGCTAATATTGATGCTTACGCTAGCATTGTACGCGAGCGTGCAGTTGTGCGTGAAATGATTGGTGTCGCCAATGAAATTGCTGAGGCAGGCTTTAACCCAGAAGGGCGCACAAGTCACGATTTACTCGACTTTGCTGAGAGCAAAGTATTTAAAATTGCTGAGCAACGTACAAAAAGTAGTGATGGCCCGCAAAGCATTCACAACATACTTGAAAAAACCGTTGATAAAATAGAAGAGCTTTATCAATCGCCACAAGATGGTGTTACCGGTGTAAGCACAGGTTACGCTGATTTAGATAAAATGACGACTGGTCTGCAGCCCTCAGATTTAATTATTGTAGCAGCACGTCCATCGATGGGTAAAACTACCTTTGCGATGAACCTTGCTGAGCATGCAGCAATGACCCAAGACAAGCCTGTACTTATCTACTCACTAGAGATGCCCTCTGAACAAATTATGATGAGGATGCTGGCGTCCCTTGGCCGAATTAACCAAACCAAAGTACGTACTGGTCAGCTAGATGACGATGACTGGGCGCGCCTTTCATCAACCATGGGGTTACTCATGGAAAAAGGCAAAATGTATGTTGATGACGCCTCAGGCTTAACACCCACTGATGTACGTTCACGTGCACGTCGTATTGCCCGCGATCATGGTGGTATTAGTATGATCATGGTCGATTACCTACAATTAATGCGCGTACCTAGCTTGTCAGATAATCGTACCTTAGAAATTGCCGAAATTTCACGTTCACTTAAAGCATTAGCAAAAGAATTACAGTGTCCGGTTGTTGCACTATCGCAGCTTAACCGTACCCTAGAGCAACGTGCTGATAAACGCCCAATTAACTCAGATTTGCGTGAGTCGGGCTCTATTGAGCAAGATGCCGATTTAATCATGTTTATTTATCGTGACGAAGTATACAACGAAGACAGTACTGATAAAGGTGTTGCAGAAATTATCATCGGTAAACAGCGTAACGGTCCGATTGGTAAAGTGCGCCTAACCTTCCAAGGTCAATTCTCTCGCTTTGATAATTACGCGGGGCCTGCTGTAGATGATGATTACTAATGCGCTTAGCTATTGCCGAAATTAACTTACAAGCACTTGCTCATAATTTAGCGCAAGTGCGACAGTTTGCGCCTAACAGTAAAGTTATGGCGGTATTAAAAGCCAATGCTTATGGCCATGGTTTAGTTAAAATAGCGCAGCACCTTAATGATGCCGACGCATTTGCAGTGGCACGAATAGATGAAGCGCTCGCACTTCGAGCAGGCGGGCTGACCAAGCCTATTGTGTTGTTGGAAGGTTTTTTCCATCAAGATGACTTGCCGATTTTATTAGCCAATAACTTTCAAACCATAATCCATGATGAAAACCAGCTCAGAGCACTTGAAAATGCAAAGCTCGATGCACCAATCAGTTGCTGGTTAAAAATCAATACGGGTATGCATCGTTTAGGGGTTGCACCAACGCAATTGAATGATTTTTATCAGCGCTTGCAAGCGACTAATAACGCTAAAGATACAATCAATTTAATGACGCACTTTTCCAGTGCCGATGATGTTAATGATCCCAAAACAGCTGAGCAAATTGCTTTGTTTGATTCATTAGTGCAAGGCAAACAACAAGCACATTGTTTAGCAAATTCGGCCGGTATTATTGCTTGGCCTGCCGGTCATGGCGAGTGGGTGCGTCCAGGCTTGATGATGTATGGTGTATCACCAATGCTTAACACTTCAGGCAAAGATCATCAGCTTAAGCCGGTGATGCGCTTAACCACTAAGGTTATTGCAATTCGCGATGTTGATGCTGCGCAAGGTGTTGGTTATGGTGGTAGTTGGCAAAGTGCTCAGCCGACTAAGCTTGCAGTGGTTGCTATGGGCTATGGTGATGGTTATCCGCGTCATGCTAAACATGGTACCCCAGTAGTGATTGCTGGCAAACGTTATGGTATTGCTGGCAACATCTCTATGGATATGATCAGTGTTGATATTGGTGAAAATGCTGATGGCATCAAAGTCGGCGATGAGGTAGTAATGTGGGGCCCTGAGTTGCCGGTAGAAGAAATTGCACAATGTGCTGATACTATATCTTACGAGTTATTGTGTAATATTACACCGCGCGTAAGTTATGAGTACCAGCGCTAATATTTATTTTAAAAATACCCATTAAGTTTACATTGCTAGAATGATCGTGATGCTCACTTAATCGGTATCGTTACTCTTTTATAAAGTAAATATCGCTAAAGCCCATGCGAGCAAATTCTTGATCACGAAAGTTACGCACTGCCGATGACCCTTTAGAGGTCATTTCAATTTGGCGTACCATGTTTAAGTAGTTAGTTAAATCGATACCTTCGGCAGCCGCAATAGCCTGATACATATCGTGGTATTTATCTTTGGCGAAGTTAATTTCGCGCGGTTGATTTTTAAAAGTGTAGGTAATTCTGCGTGCCATAATGAGCTCATTTAAGTTGAGTGTTAGTGTAATTTTACACTGTATTTAAGTTGCGTTGAATGATTAGTTGAAATCAAATAATTAAAAAGGTGAGTTTGAAATGAAGTTATCAGTAGAGATCAGTAAATACCCGCTCCACCAAGATTACATTCCTTTTATTAAAGGCTTTATCGACAGAGTTAATGCCTACGAAGAACTCAAAGTGATCACTAATACGATGTCGACCCAAATATTTGGTGATTATGATCTAGTTATGCAAGTGATCAGCACAGAAATTAAACATTCATATGAGCAATTTGGTAAAGCTATATTTGTGTGTAAATTTATTTCGGGCGATTTATCTCCCGAATAACCTCTTAACAAACACGGTCGTTTTATAATGATGGATTTTGTAACGCAAATACTCAGTGGTTTTACTGCTATGTCGCATTGGGAATATATTGCGGTTGCTTTGTCGATGGCGTATTTATTACTGGCCATTAAAGAGAACTTATGGTGCTGGCCTGCGGCTTTTTTTAGTACGCTTATTTATACCATTATGTATTGGAATGGCGCGCTGCTAATGGAGTCGTTACTAAACTTTTATTATATGTATATGGCGGTGTTTGGTTGGGTCGTGTGGCGCAAAGGCAAGGCTAATCAAGCGCAGCGACTAATTACATCCTGGCCGGTAAACCGACATATTATTTTAATTGTACTGACTACATTAGTGTCATTAGCAATTGGCTATGTAATGCAAAACTATACGCATGCAGATTTTGCGTATCTTGATAGTTTCACAACTTGCTTTGCTGTGGTTACTACGTATCTGGTAGCTAAAAAAGTACTAGAAAATTGGCTCTATTGGATAGTCATTGATGCGGCCTCTATGTATTTGTACTATGAAAAAGGCTATTACCCAACCCTTGTTTTATTTGTATTTTATACCGTTATGGCAGCATGGGGATTTAAAACGTGGTACGAAGAATACGAGCAAAGCCAAGCCAAGCCCATGGCGCAACTTTAATCTATGAACCCGCACTCTCAGTTAGTTAATATTTGTAGCGCGTTTTTAGTACCGAGCACAATAACCTCAACAGAGTATTTGGTTAACGGTTTAAGCAACGATAACTTTTTGATCCGTACTGACAGCCAAGCTTATTTATTAAAGTGTTATAAAGCGTATTGGCCACAAGTAGGGTTACATGCCCAATATGAGCTCAGTAAACAACAAGTTTGCTCTGCTCCCATCTGGCTTGATAAGCAAAATAAGCGCGCAGCTTTTAACTATATTGATGGCGACGTCGCTCAGTCTTATTTGGCGATGCCGCTACTGACTAAACTTGTTAAGCTTCATGCGTATACAACTAATAATGAGGCAATGAATATAGCTTTGGAATTGCAAGCCTATCAGCATTTATTAGTGTTTAAACAGTATGAAAAGCTCATAAACAAGACATTAAAAAGCATAGCCAACATGCCCGTAGATAGCGGCTTTTGCCATAACGACTTAGTCAAAGAAAATATCGTGGTAAACCCGCAAGGCGTTTATTTAATCGATTTTGAGTATGCTCAAACAAATGATGTGTATTTTGATCTTGCTGCGTTAGCGGTTAGTTTTAAATTAGATGCTTCAGGCAAGCAGGCTCTGCTTAACAATTACAAAACGCACACCCTATCAGAACAATTTTATTTATCTATGCATAAACTCAATTGCTATCAGTTAGTTTACTTACTGTTATGTATAGGTTGGTATGAGCAACGCGCTATAAACAATCAGGTTGTTGTATTGCGCGCGCAACTGGACGAGCTTATTGCTTTAATGGAGGGTTAAAGTCCGCCAAAGCGTTCCGCAAGCTCTTTGTATTTTGCTACTTCATCAGCGTCAAATTGCATTTCGCCGTTATCATCTTCTGATTTAGCGATTAATAGGCTTTCTCGAGCAAGGCGTTTAACGCGCTCTGCTTTTACACCTAAAAATTCAGCAACTTGCTCTGTTGACATTAACTTCATAATTACTTCCTCGTGTTTAATCTTTCCGTTCAGTGACAATAATAGATAATATGTGTCTAAAGCGTTACTGTTTTTTTATAGAATATAAACAAATAGCGCTTTTTTTACCTTTTGTGAAGTGATTAGTTTAAATTATAGACATGTAAACTAATCATGCTGGCATTTATACAAAGATGCCTTTATTATTGCGCATGCTAAAGCATTGATATCGCGAGTTGATGTGGCGGCAACAAATGTGCTCTCGTGGTGAAATGGATATCACGTGGCCCTCCGGAGGCTGAGTTGTAGGTTCGATCCCTACCGAGAGCGCCATTTGCGTTTAAAGTATCATTTCCTGTTTCTTCCTCAAAATACCTACAATTATTTAAATTAGTCCGCTGCCTTACATTATTTAATTTTCGATAATAAAATATGTAGCAATCTATTTTATACCTTTAGGCGTATATTCATTGCTGAGCTTATGGTTTATTCTTGCTAGTGCGTATAATTATTGATGTTAATCATTTATTATTACCCTGAACTCAAAAGCTAGACTTTTATAGCTAAATAATGCTATTTAAAGTATATATTCATTAATTATAGAAACCCTCATTTTTATGCTAATCACCTTACCTATATCAGAACTCGTTCCAGGCATGTACGTAAATAGCGTTACTAAGCAGCAGGAGAGTGTGGATGGCATAAAAATTAAAACCAGTGGTTTGGTTCGTGATAAATCAATCATTCAGCGTTTAATTACCGAAGGGGTGCTTGAGCTTCTCATCGACTTTACAAAAAGTGATGTCGCCGTACCAGCTAAATACAAAGAAAAACAAAAACCACAAGCTCCTGTAGCTAAGCAAGATAAGCCAGTTAAGGCAAAGGTTGCTATAAGCTTAGAGCAAGAGTTTGCAAAAGCCAGTGTGAGTTATGATGCGCACAACAGAAAACTACAAAGTATTTTTGGTGACTTAACATCAGGTTTGTCACTTAATATTGAAGCGCTCAATGAAATAAGTAATGAAATAGTGAGCTCTGTATTTCGTAATGAACACGCTATGACTATTTTAACTCGGATCAAAGATAAGCACAGTTACAACTGGCGTCATATGATCAACTGCACCATTTTTACAGCGGTGTTTGCTAAATACTTAGGTTATAAACGCGCTGTTGTGCAAGAGCTTGCAATGGGGGCTTTAATGCATGACTTAGGTCAGGCTAAGTTACCGCAAGGGATATTTTCCAAACCTGGAAAAGTCACGGGTAACGAAATGACGGCAATAAAAAAGCATGTCGCACAAAGCTTAGGATTGTTAAAAGGCGGAAAAGGTATTACGCCTTTAATGCTTGATATGATTGTAAATCATCATGAGCGTCTTGATGGTTCAGGCTATCCAAGAGGTGTAGATGGAAGCAAATTAAGCCGCCCAGCTCGGATCATTGCTATTGTAGACGTATACGATGCATTGACAGCAGATAGACCGCATCAAGAGGGTGATGAGCCAATTAATGCGCTTCGCTATTTGTTGGCTAACAAACAGCTGTTTGATGCAGAGTTAGTACAGTTATTTATTAAGTGTTTAGGTGTACACCCAGTAGGAACTATTGTTAAGTTAACTAATGAGCGTTTGGCGTTGGTGCTAGAGGGCAATCATTCAAACCCTATCAAACCTAAAGTGAAGCTTTTTTACAACGCTAAGCATAACCATCATGTTACCGCAAAAGATATAGATTTAAGCTTAAATAATAACGAGATAAAAATACAGGCAAGTGTTAAACCCGCTGATTATAAGATTAATTTGCCTCGGCTTTTAAAAGAGCATTTACTGCTTTAGCGTTGCATCTTCTTTTTTCGTTTGTTTTAACAGAAATATACCCACCCAAAAAGCAACTCCCCATCAGCGTTAACCACAATAGTGTGCCTAATTCTACATGTAATGCTAAGCAGCAAAAACCTAAAGCAATAAGCGCCATGGCAATGGCTGCGAGCCAATATTGATTGACTGGATTGTCACATTTTCCAGCACGCGTACACGCGCAATAATTTGCCTTATAAAAGAAATAGACACTAATGCCGCAAAAAATAAGCCCAGCAAGAATAAGCAAAATGATCACAGTTTTCTCCCTTTGTGATTTTATTTGCAGTGTAAATTGCAAAGTATTTCAAGTCAATGCAAATAAGAATTAATCTCATTAGAGTATATACTCTAATACCACACTTCTTGTCCGATGAGTTTTAAATAGTTGTTAAATTGTCGTTAAAAAACGTGTTTTTTGGCCTTTTTTAACGTTTTAGTAAGGTTTTTTATAAAAAATTAAGGTAGGGTACGCAGGTTTGAAACTCTAATAACAACACACATAGCTATCCAAACAGTAAGTTTGGCTAAGGACACAACAATGAAATTTACTAAAACTCTTATTGCGGCATCGCTGGCATTTGTTTCAGCTGATACTTTTGCAGCGGCTTTTCAGCTTGCTGAGCAAAACGTATCTGGTTTAGGTCGTGCATACGCAGGTGAAGCATCTGTAGCAGACGATGCGTCTGTGGTTGCACGTAACCCAGCATTAATGACGTTGTTTAAAGAGAAGCAACTTAGTGTTGCAGCTATGGCTGTCATTCCTGATGTGAGCCTTGAAGGTACAGGTACAAATAACGGCATACCTGCTAGTGCATTAAACGATGACAGCATCGCACCAAGCGCGATTATTCCAGCGGGTTATTTCACTATGCCAGTAAACGATAAAGTATCGGTTGGTTTTGGTGCTTTTTCTAACTTTGGTCTAGCGACTGAATTTAATGATGATTACGTAGCTGGCCAAATTGCCGGTGAAACTGAAATTGTTACTGTAAACATGAACGCAAGTGTTGCATATAAAGTATCAGAGCAGTTTAGCTTTGGTATTGGTTTAAACTACATTTATGCTGATGCGACGATAGTACGTAAAGTGGGTGTAAATACACAAATTCCATTCTCAACAAACGTAGTTGACCTAGAGGGTGATGATACTGGTTACGGCTTAAACGTCGGCCTAATGTATCAATTAGATGAAAATAGCCGTTTTGGTTTTAACTACCGTACAGAAACAGATATTACTTTTGAAGGAACATTCTCAAGTCCGGCTCAGTCTATACCAGTTCTTCCTGGGTCAGTAGAAATTACATTACCAGCAATTGCTGAGTTCTCAGGCTCTCATCAGTTAGACGAGAAACTAGGCGTTCACTACAGCGTATTATGGACAGGTTGGAGCAGCTTTGATTCATTAGAAGCACAAGTAACAATGCCTACAGGTGACAAGTTTATTGCATTTGAAAAAACAGAAGACTTCTCTGATGCAATGCGTTACTCAATCGGTGCTGATTACCAGTACAGCGAAAACTTAATGCTTCGTGCCGGGTTTGCGTTTGATGAGTCGCCAGTATCACAACAGCATTTATCAATTTCTATTCCTGATACAGACCGTTTTTGGTTCTCGTTCGGTGGTAACTACGTGATTGATAAAAACTCAAACGTTGATTTAGGTGTGAGTGTATTACGTGGTAAGACACAAAACTTTACTGAAACTGATGATTCAGGCAGCGCGTGGTCTTTTGAATCAAAAGGTCATGCCGTACTTATTGGTGCTCAGTATAACTACACGTTCTAATTCTGCCTAGAGTCTAGAGTCTAGAGTCTAGAGTCTAGAGCCCAGAGCCTAGACACAAAAAAGCCGCTTACTTCAAATGAAGTAAGCAGCTTTTTTTATACTTATAAATTAACTGTTTACGAATGGTATAAGCCATCCGTAACGGTTTAATTATAAGCTTTCAATCTTAGTTTTTTGCTCAAGTAGCTTAGTTTTAGCATCTGTAAATTCAGCAAGTTTAGCATTTTCTTTAGCCAGTACTGCTTCAGGTGCGTTGTTAACAAACTTTTCGTTAGCGAGTTTGTTTTGCACTTGGGCTAGCCCTTTTTCTGCTTTTTCAAGTTGCTTGTTAATTCGTGCAAGCTCGGCTTCAACGTCAATTAAGCCCGCCATTGGGATCATAATCTCAAGGTTGCCAACATAAGAGGTCGTACACGCTGGAGCATCGTCTTTGTTTTCAAGCAGGGTAAACGCTTCAAGCTTAGCTAATGACGCTAGGAATGATTCATTCTCGTTTATACGGCGCACATCATCGCTTGATGCGTTAGCCAGTAAAACGCTAAGTGGTTTACTTGGGCTGATATCCATTTCACCACGGATATTACGAATTGCTAAAATGAATTGCTTAACCCACTCTAAATCGTCCATTGCTTGTGCATCAACATTGGCTTGGTTATAAACAGGGAAACCCTGAACCATAATACTGGTACCCGCTGTTTCAAGGCCAGCAAGTGGTGCAACACGTTGCCAAATCGTTTCAGTGATGTAAGGCATCATTGGGTGCATTAAGCGTAATAAGCTTTCAAGTACGGTAATAAGGGTATGACGTGTACCGCGCTGCTGTGCTTCATTGCCTTTAAATAATACCGGCTTAGTCAGCTCTAAGTACCAATCACAGAACTGATTCCAGGTGAATTCATAAAGCGTGTTCGCCGCTAAATCAAAACGGTAGTTATCAAGGTGCTCGGTGTAGGTTTTAACCGTTGCTTCATATTGGCCTAAAATCCAACGATCAGCTAACGAGTACTGTTTTTCACTGTCGTTAAAGCCACAGTCTTGCTCTTCTGTGTTCATTAATACGTAACGGCTTGCGTTCCATAATTTATTACAGAAGTTACGGTAACCTTCAAGACGGTTCATATCCCAGTTGATATCACGACCGGTTGATGCCATTGCAGCTAAGGTAAAGCGTAGTGCGTCGGTACCGTGTGCTTCAATACCGTTTGCAAATACTTTGCGGGTATCTTTTTCAATTTTAGCGGCAAGTTTAGGCTGCATCATGTTACCAGTACGCTTTTGTACTAAGTCTTCAAGGCCAATGCCGTCAATCATGTCTAGTGGGTCAAGTACGTTACCTTTTGACTTCGACATTTTATCGCCATTATCGTCACGTATTAGGCCAGTTACATAAACCGTTTTGAATGGCACTTGTGGTTTGCCATTTTCATCTTTTATAAAATGCAGCGTCATCATGATCATACGCGCGACCCAGAAGAAAATAATATCAAAACCGGTTACCAACACGTCAGACGGGTGGAAGGTTTTTAAGTCATCAGTATTCTCTGGCCAACCTTGAGTTGAGAATGTCCAAAGTGCAGATGAAAACCAGGTATCAAGAACGTCTTCGTCTTGGCTAAGTGCTACGCTATCTGCAATGTTGTTATCGCGGCGAACTTCCGCTTCATCACGGCCTACGTATACGTTACCTTCGCTGTCGTACCAAGCTGGAATACGGTGACCCCACCAAAGCTGACGTGAAATACACCAATCTTGTACGTCGTTCATCCACGAAAAGTACATGTTTTCGTATTGCTTAGGTACAAACTGAATGTCACCATTTTTAACTGCGTCTTTTGCAGGCTCTGCAAGTGGTGCAACACGTACATACCATTGGTCAGTAAGTAGTGGTTCAATAACAACACCTGAGCGATCTCCGTAAGGAACGGTTAAGCCATGGTCTTCAATTTTTTCAAGTAGGCCTAGCTCTTCAAATTCAGCAACAATCACTTTACGTGCGTCAAAACGGTCAAGGCCATGCAGGCGCTCAGGAATAGGCGCGTCAAATTCAAGTTCTTTACCATCAAAGGTGTATGTTTCACCTTGAGTTAAAATAGCCGCGTCTTTATCGAAGATATTAATCATCGGCATTTGATGACGTTTACCTACTTCGTTATCGTTAAAGTCGTGCGCAGGGGTGATTTTTACACAGCCTGTACCTTTGTCTTTATCGGCATGTTCATCGGCAACAATTTTAATACGACGATTAACAATCGGTAGTAAAATCTCTTTACCGATTAGGTCTTGATAGCGCTCGTCATCTGGGTTTACTGCAACACCTGAGTCACCCAGCATGGTTTCTGGGCGCGTGGTTGCAACAACAATGTAGTCTTTACCGTCTTGTGTCGTTACACCATCAGCAAGTGGGTAACGTAAGTTCCACATGTGACCTTGCTTGTCTTTGTTTTCAACTTCAAGATCAGAAATCGCAGTGTGTAATTTTGGATCCCAGTTTACTAGGCGTTTACCACGGTAAATTAGGTTTTCTTTATGAAGGCGTACAAATACTTCTTTAACAGCTTCTGATAGGCCATCGTCCATGGTAAAGCGTTCACGGTCCCAATCAACAGAAGCACCAAGGCGACGAAGTTGTTTTGTAATCGTGCCACCAGACTCGTTTTTCCATTCCCAAATTTTATCGATGAATGCATCACGGCCTAAATCGTGGCGTGTTTTACCTTCTTCTGCCGCAAGCTTACGCTCTACTAGCATTTGTGTGGCAATACCTGCGTGGTCAGTACCTACTTGCCACAACGTATTGTTACCTTGCATACGTTTAAAGCGCGTTAAGGTATCCATGATAGTATCTTGGAAAGCGTGGCCCATGTGTAAGCTACCCGTGACATTTGGCGGCGGGATCATAATTGAATATGGGGTGCCTTGGCCAGATGGCTTAAAGTAGCCTTTTTGTTCCCAGTCTTGATAGAGAGACTGTTCAATATCTTGCGGATTGTAGGTTTTATCCATTACACAGAACCTTAAATAAGTACTTAAATGAGTTAGTTAGCTTTGTACGCAGTGAGCGTTAGCGATTAATATCTTGCGTGGTGATATTGGCACCGAGTTGGCGTAGTTTTTTAAAGCGCTCACGAGCGGCTTGTTTGGCTACGGGCTCTACGGGTACAAAATCAAAAACTTGGTTAAACCGACGAATAAAATCCGGTAAGTGATTGGCCAAGTTAATTAATACTTTACGATTACCAACGGGTGGTGTTGTGCCTATTTCTACAGGTGCGCCGCCTTTTGGGCCTTCGCCTTGTAAATTGTGAGGTACAAAACTGTCGGCATCAAATGTCCAAATAGTTTCGTCAATGCTGTTGGCGGTTTCTTCGCTATCTACAAAAATAAATACGCGTTGACCAAGCCGATACTGTTGCCCAGCTATTTGAGCTGCTAAAGCAAAGTGATCATCGGCTTTAGCTAATGACTCATCTTGTTGCTTTAAAATGAAAAACTGGGCATTCATGTTCATTGTATCGGGATTTCCCATGACATTGATTGTGCTGTTATTAAATACACACAAATTAAGAAGGGGATTTTGCCATATAACGGGGTTTGCTTCAATTAATACCCAATAAATAAGGCGCTTTAAAAGCGCCTTATTTTATACTCTACATTGAGCTGTGAAGCCCTGTGTTGGTTTGTTAGTCGTGAGTTGCTTCGCTAATACCAGCTCGGTTTAATAAATACTGAGTCAGCATAGGAACAGGACGACCTGTTGCGCCTTTTTTAGCGCCGCTGCGCCATGCAGTACCGGCAATATCTAAATGAGCCCAGTTATACTTTTTAGTAAATTTAGATAAGAAACAGGCCGCGGTAATAGTACCTGCAGCGCGCCCACCTAAATTAGTAAAGTCGGCAAACGGGCTTTCAAGTTGATCTTGATAATCATCCCATAATGGCAGTTGCCATGCACGATCGCCACTTTGCTCAGACGCTTTTAATAAATCATGCGCCAGTGGATTATGATTAGCTAATAAACCCGTAGCATGGGCACCTAAAGCGACAATACACGCACCGGTTAAGGTTGCAACATCAATCACGGTTTCAGGCTCAAAACGTTCAACATAGGTCAGCGCATCACATAATACTAAACGGCCTTCGGCATCGGTGTTAAGTACTTCTACCGTTTGCCCAGACATAGTTGTTAGTATGTCTCCTGGGCGATAGGCGTTTGAGCTTGGCATGTTTTCACAGCCGGCTAAAACACCAATTACGTTTATAGGTAGCTGCATTTGTGCAAGTGAGCGCATAGCGCCAATAACACCAGCTGCGCCCCCCATGTCGTATTTCATTTCATCCATGCCTTCGCCTGGTTTTAATGAAATACCGCCTGAGTCAAAGGTTAAGCCTTTACCAACGAGAACGATAGGCGCTTGGTCATCGCCTGCGCCTTTGTAGTTAATTACCGACATAACTGATTCGTTATCGCTGCCACGACCTACTGCTAGGTATGAGTTCATTCCTAGTTCGGCCATTTTATCTTCGCCAATTAGCTCAACAGTGATGTTATCAAAATTAGCTTCCAGTTCTTTGGCTTGCTCGCCAAGGTACGCTGGATTACAAATATTAGGCGGCATATTAGCAACGTCTTTACACAGCTTACTACCTGCTGCAATCGCTAAACCATGCTCAATGGCACTTTCGCCTATAGTAAGTTCACGGCGAGTAGGGACGTTAAATACCATTTTACGTAGTGGGCGGCGAGGGTCTACTTTTTTACTTTTCAGCTGATTAAAGGTGTAAAGGCAATCTTGTGTTGTTTCCACCGCTTGACGTACTTTCCAATAGGTATCACGCCCTTTAACATGTTGTTCAGTTAAAAAGCACACGGCCTCCATTGAACCCGTTTCGTTTAGCGTGTTGATAGTTTTAGAAATAATTTGCTTATATTGTTTATCGTCAAGCTCGCGTTCTTTACCGCAGCCAACAAGTAAAATACGTTCGCTTAAAATATTGGGCACATGATGCAATAGTAGTACTTGTCCTGGCTTACCTTCTAAGTCGCCACGGCGTAATAAATTAGAGATATAACCATCGCTAATTTTATCAAGTTGTTCACCAATGGGGGATAACCTGCGTGGTTCATATACACCCACAACAATACACGCACTGCGTTGTTTTTCTGGGCTACCACTTTTTACGTTGAATTCCATTGTCACTCCTGATTTTGAGTCATCTATAGAAGCTAAATTGGGACTAAAAATGTGTTTTCTAGTCTTTTTACCTAAATTTTTAGGTCTAGCGCTAATATTAGTAGATTTTACTCGACTCTTACTGTGTATTTGAACTTTATATGCTTAAGGGTAACTAATGCAACATTATATCGTGATGTTAGGTAGGATAATTAATATTGATGGCTTATAATATGTGCTTAATACTCATTTAAAATGAGTGAATTAACTAGTTCACTCATCGTTTTTTATTATTATATTGAAATTCCATGTTTAACAGGGGCGAATGTTGCTAATTTTCCGTTATTTGACCACTGAGGTTTTAAAATCGCAGGTCGCCGTATTTTTAACTTTGATGACCATATTTTTGTCGCAAAAGTTTGTTGTTATTCTTGGTGATGCCTCAGAGGGGAGTATCCCAGCAAAACTCGTGTTCTCAATGATTGCGCTTAAGTTGCCACAGTTAGCATCATTAATTTTACCCCTGAGTTTATTTTTAGGAATTATTTTAGCTTACAGCCGTATTTACGCTGACAGTGAAATGACAGTACTTAAAGCTTGTGGCGTGAGTGAGTGGTATGTGGTGCGCATTACGCTTATTTCTAGTGTCATCTTAGCGTTACTCGCCGCGGTACTTACCTTGTATGTTGCACCTTGGGCTAGCGAGCAAGAATATCAATTAAAAGAGCAAGCAAAGGCGGATGCTGGATTATCGGCGCTTAGAGCTGGGCGTTTTCAACAAACCGGTAACGAAAAAGCCGTGGTATTTATTCATAATATTGAAAATGGCGGCAAAGAACTTAATAAAGTATTTGTTGCGCAGTTACCAGATAGTGAAAAAGGCGATTTAGCGCGTTTAGTATACGCTGAGCAAGGCGTTGTAATTGAAGCACAAAATGGTGAGCAGCAGTTAGTACTTACTGATGGTAAACGCTACGAAACTGATGGCGAAGCGCCTTCGCTTAACTTAACTGAGTTTGATGGTTACAGCGTACAAATTCGCGAACAAGAAATAGAGCATCAACGTCGTAAATTAGAAGCTGTGCCAACCCGTGAACTTATGTCAATTAATACTCCCGAAGCAATTGCACAGTGGCAGTGGCGTTTAGCGATCCCACTTTCCATTCCGTTATTAACTTTGCTGGCCGTGCCTTTGAGTGTAGTAAACCCTCGCCAAGGTAAATTTGCAAAATTGGTACCCGCTATCAGCTTGTATTTAGGCTATTTTATTTTACTTAATGCGGCCAAATTTGCAGTAGAGGATGGCAAAATTCCGCCATCAATTGGACTGTGGTGGATTCATTTAAGTGCATTATTTATTGGTAGCTTATTAATTATTAGAGGTCGTCCATTGGGTGCTTGGCTTAAAGCTGTCGTCACTAAGCGGGAGCAAAACCTATGATGAAGACACTTGATTGGTACTTAGGTCGTAGCATTTTGCAAACCACAGGGTTTGCGTTAATGGTGCTCGTGGGTATTAGTACATTAATAAAGTTTATTGAGCAGCTTAAATCTGTAGGGCGCGGGAGCTACGATATAATGACTGCCATGCTGTACACTATTTACAGTATTCCAGATGATTTAGTGGTGTTTTTTCCTATGGCTGCACTTATTGGTGGCTTAACTGGATTAGGAGCGCTTGCCTCAAATAGTGAGTTGGTAGTAATGCAAGCGGCGGGGATGTCGCGTTTACAAATTATTGGCTCAGTAATGAAAACAGCTATTTTTATGGCATTGTGCGTAATGGCTTTAGGCGAGTGGGGCGCTCCTGCTGCACAGCTGCACGCTAAGGAAATGCGTAATCAAGCGATTCATGGTGGTGATGTGTTTAATGCGCAAAAAGGAGTATGGGCTAAAGATGGTAATAACTTCATTAACATTGAAGATGTTGACCAAAATGGCATGCTGCGCGGCGTTAACATGTATCATTTTGATAAATCGTTATCACTAACACAAATCACCAAAGCAAAAGAAGCCGTAGGGCGAGATAGTGGTTGGCTATTGCGCGATGTAAATAAAGTGATGATCAGCGAAGAGTTAATTACCACTGAACAAGTTTCTGAAGAGTTTTACCCTTCGCAGCTTACCGCCGAAAAGCTAGGCGTGGTATCGGTAAAACCAGAATCACTGTCGTTTTCAGGGCTATGGTCATATTTAGCTTACTTACAACAAAATGAGCAAGACACCAGCACCTATGATTTAGCGCTCTGGCGTAAATTAATGCAGCCCGTGTCTATTGCCGTAATGTTGTTGGTTGCCTTGTCGTTTATATTTGGTCCGCTGCGAACTGTAACTATGGGGGCACGAATTATTATGGGGGTGGTAACCGGTATTGTGTTTCATCTAACCAATGAGATATTTGGGCCTGTGGTAATGGTATATCAAATTCCTGCAATTATAGGCGCCGTTTTGCCGAGCATCTTATTTACAGGGTTTGCAGCTTATTTAATGAATAAGCGGGTATAACTAAATTTAAAGCTTAAATAAAAAACGCGGCCTTTGTAAAAAGCGCCGCGTTTTTTATTCTTTAGATTGAGATTATACCAATTCGCTTAATTAAGTATTATTGCGGATTGATATCATAGTTCGCGATAAACGCGTTTATTTTCTTCTTTGGTGAGCGTAACCACTTCGGTTTTTGATAGGTAATCTTGTAGTGCTTTTTTATTTTTAAAATCCACTAATACCACTAAATTACCTAAACCCAGCAATGCGCTGATACTGCGGATAATGGCTTGTGGCCAGCTAATTAAGTTTCCCTGATGGGTTTGTACTTTTAATCGCCACGCACGCATACCAATTGTTTGCCCGCTTTTAGTCCAAAAATAACCAAAAAACACCAAACCAACCAGAACTAACAGTGAGCTGCGAATCCCTGAAAGTAACAGTGAGTCCTGAATACGTGCTGAGACATCTTCAGCGCCATTAAGAGCAATAACATCAAGGGAAATAAGCCCTTGAATAGCAAATAAATACAATACCACCGTTAGCATCGCAAAAGCGATAATAGCTAATGTATCGTACACCAATGACGCAAAACGGCGCCAAAATCCTGCCCGTGGAAACTCAGCCAACATAAATATACTCTCAATGTTAATGTGCGCGATAGTTTAGCAAATAAGCCGTCAAATACTACCTATTACGCTACGTGCTTAACTCGATATTGGCTCAAATGTTAATGGTTGCCTAAATGTTAAGCGGTTGATCATGCTTAATACATAAAACGCTTGCCGCTTTGCTTATTGTTTGTATAATGCTTAGCAATGAGATGGAAGAGGGTACATAATCTTTCACTCTAAAGTGGTTTTTCTTTATCTTCTCTTGTTTAGAAGGTTAAAGAAAAATGATGCCAGCGTGATGAAATTGGTATACATGGGGGATTCAAAATCCCCTGCCGCAAGGCGTGCCGGTTCAAGTCCGGCCGCTGGTACCACTTTTTATAGCCCCTGCTAGATTTAGCAGGGGTTTTTTTATGCCTCAAATTTGAGTGGCTGAACTTGAGCGGCACGTGAGGTGCCGCTGTTATAAGTAAAAGTCCGGCCGCTGGGTGAGAGTGAACCGAAACGTAGTTTCGCAGTGACTCGAAGTGAGTTCATGGATGAACGATGGATGCAGCTTCAGGGATGAATTATTTATTCAGCTATATACGTTATAGCCCCGACCAAATTGGTTGGGGTTTTTTTATGCCTTAAATTTGAGTGGCTGAACTTGAGCGGCACGTGAGGTGCCGCTGTTATAAGTAAAAGTCCGGCCACTGTGTGAGAGTGAACCGAAACGTAGTTTCGCAGTGACTCGAAGTGAGTTCATGGATGAACGATGGATGCAGCTTCAGGGATGAATTATTTATTCAGCTATATACGTTATAGCCCCGACCAAATTAGTTGGGTTTTTTTTATGCCTTAAATTTGAATAGCCTAAAGCCGCCAGAAATGAGAACACTTATTCCTTATGCTGTTCTTTGCTTCCATTAAGAATGTAATTAACCTAAGCTCAACTATAAAGTTTATTAAGAAGTGCCATTGTTAATGTTTGCAAGTTACCGTAGTCCAAACAGTTTATCTAAAAAAATGATGCGCGTTATTTTCTCTATCTACTTGTTTGTAACCTGCCTCATAACAAGCATGCAGTTTTTAACTGAATACTTAAAAACACAAAACTCAATCTCCTATGAATTAAAACAGTTGCAAGAAACTGTTCAGGGTCCTGTTTCGACGAGTTTGTGGCAATATGACCAAACTCAGTTAGGTGTACTCGTTGATGGGCTTATTAAAATGCCGGTTATTGAGGGAGTTGATGTTTTTGACAAACATGGCAAAAGCATGATTTCTAAACGTTCTTACACTCAAGCCTCACTTCCTCTCTCAATTTTTGAAACTAAATCTGAGTTGTATTGGACGCTTAATGGTACACGGGTTTTTCTTGGCACATTGGTGCTCTATTCATCGTCTGAGGTGGTTTTAGATCGTGTTTTATTTGGTTTTTTCTTAATTGCTATTACGGCAATGATAAAATTATCAATTTTGTTTGGGTTATTTATTTGGGCTTTCGATCGTTACCTAGCCAGGCCTTTAAAAGAATTGATGCAACAAGTTAATGAGGTCCAATCAAGTAAAAATGTACGTAAACGGATCAATCTTTCACATATTGAAAACAACGAGCTCAGCCAGCTCCAAGATCATATGAATACGATGCTCTTTAGTATGGAAAGGGATCGGGAGCGATTACTCGAGGATGAAAAATCTAAACGAGATTGGCTGGAAGAAGCCGTTACAAAACGTACAAAAGATCTACAAGTATTAAATGAAAAACTTAAAACGCTTGCAACAAGAGACTCTCTAACGGGTACTTTAAATCGGGGGAGCTTTTTTGATACAGCAAATCATTTGCTAGAACTTTCTCAGCGACAGAAATTACCCGCATCTTTTATTTTAATTGACTTAGACTACTTTAAAAACATTAACGATACGTATGGACATTTTGTTGGTGATAAGGTGCTTATTCATTTTACCGACACAGTTCAGAGCATGATAAGAGAGTCTGACCTTATTGGTAGAGTGGGTGGAGAGGAGTTTGCACTATTTCTTCCAAACACAGGGCTTGATAACGCATTCAAACTCGCTAGTAAAATAAGAAAGGCTGTGGTTGATTCAACCTTAGAAGTTGATGGTGAGACTGTAATCTATACTGTAAGCCAAGGCGTTGCCTCATCCGAGCTAAAAGACTGCTCAGTTATTGAGTTATTCAAAGTCGCTGACTTGAAGCTTTACTGCGCTAAAGATAAAGGACGTGATCGTGTTGAAAAATAGAATGTTTAAAGGTAAAAAAAAGATCTCTCAAGTGCTGCTTATATCCTTATTGTTAGCATTGGGTATAGGTAACTTTAGTCATGCCAATACATTAAAAGTTTGCTACGACCAATGGCCTCCTATGACCATATTTCCGTCAGAGGGTTTTCCTGCCCGCGGCTTTGTGATTGATATGCTAGAGAAAATATATACATCAAAAGGCTATCAATTAGAATATTACGAAGTGCCTTTGGCAAGGGGACTCGATATGGTTGCGGATGGTCTTTGCGATATGTTGCCAGAATATTTATTTTCGCAAGACACCGAAGTGGGTTTCGAGTACGCCACAGAGGCAACATTTGCATATCCAACTGCTTTTGTTGTTAGGCAGGATGAATCCTGGCGCTATGATGGAATTCAATCCATACAAGGAAAGCGTGTTGCAACAGGGCCTGGGTGGGATTACAGCTCGGTAAGTGTTGATTATCAAAATTATATTGATGATCCAAATAATTCTGATTTAGTGGAAGTAATCGCGGGCTCTAGCGATGTGGTAGAACGGATTTTTCAGATGATTAAAGCGGGAAGAATCGATCTATATGCAGATAATATGTTGGTTTTACAGTACATGTTGAATCGATTTGATTGGAACAATGGATTAAAAATAGTGCGTCCAGGCTTAGAAAGTAAATTGGTTGAAATACCTATTTTTTCAAATAAAATGCCCGCTGAAAGAAGGAAAACGCTAATAAATATATGGAACAGTGGCCGTTTATCTATCAAAGGAGATAAACAAAAAATGCTTCTTAAAAAGTATAATGTGGCTTTATAAGTGCTTTAAAATGCCCCAATAGCACGTGCTAAGAAAGTGAGATATTTAATTTGATTATGATCTTATACTTTTTTTCCCCGTAAATTAATTAGTATTAAATTACTTTGTACTGAGTTTTTTACTCGGATATTATATACTTCAACCTCTTGTTGCGAATAAAACATCATGACTCAATTGACCGCAAAACAGAATATTCAAGCCATTGTTAAAGCGATTAAGGCTGAAGAAGCGCTGCTTCGTCAGAAACATCCATTGTTAATGCATCAAAACACCTTGGGAATGGCTATCTTATTGCTCTCGCTAAGTGCGTTAATTGGGGTGGGTACTTTGTATTACTTTGCCATTATCCCTGCTTGGCTTTGTATTGTATTGGCCGCTATAGCCACCTCTATTTCGCACGAGCTTGAGCACGATCTTATTCATAAGCAGTACTTTAGCAACCAGCCTTTTTTACACAATTTTATGATGTTTACCGTGTGGTTGATGCGCCCTAATACGATTAGCCCGTGGTATCGTCGCAAGATGCATTTGCATCACCACAAAACGTCGGGCACTGAGCAAGATTTAGAAGAACGGTTGGTAGGTAATGGTATTAAAAACCCGTTTTTACGTGCATTGGTGATTGTTGATGGATTGCTTGGTTTATTAATTAACGCAAAACGTTTTAGTAAAGAAATTAAAGGGTTTAGCTTTTTTAAAGTGTTTAACGCAGGTTTTCCAATTACTACTGCTTATTTTGCTATTTTATACAGTGTGATAGGGTTTCATTTAATTAATCTATTTACCCCAATTGCGGCTAACTCACCGGCATTATTGCTCGATGTAATGAATGTGTTCGAGTTTTTAATGGTGGTGCTGATAGTGCCTAACATTGTACGTTCGAGCTCACTTAATTTTGTTACCTCCAGTATGCATTATTACGGCGGTGTTAATAATATGCTTGAGCAAACTCACGTAATTACTAGCCGTTTGTTTATGCCGTTTAATTTGTTTTGCTTTAACTTTGGCCACACCCACACAATTCATCATTTTGTGCCGAATCAGCCGTTTTATTTACGTCAAATGATTAGCAAAAAAATTCTTAAAGTGATGCGCCAGCACGGTGTGCGTTTTAACGATTTTGCTAGCATAAAAAAAGCTAATTTGTATCAATCATAAAGCTTGTTTTTACTCAATCTTCGAGATTGCTGCTTTAGTAACCTTGCCTAGCTTAAGGCTAGGCAATACCCCTAGTAAAGTCAGATAAAGCTTATAAAACTTCCCTTTAATACCAACTTAATCTATTACTCAGACCTTTTTAAATTTAGTCCTTAATTGATCCCACTTAGCGCTTTGTTATGTAATTGAATACTAAGTTTAATTTTTTGATTTTAATTGATTGTTTTTAAAGTTATGGCTTGCCTTATACTCAATTTTTCACCCTTATTTTTTTATGTTATGAATAAAAAAGCACGTTAATCGAATTGAAATATTTCTGTAATATTTAGGTGTTCTAATGCGCTCTGAAACAAAAACGTCATCAAAATGCCATAATCGGTAAGACAAAACTGAGATTTAAACATGAGTGAATCAAAGCGCAATACGCTATTAATAAAAACGCTTAACTGGGCTGCTATCGCCTTTTTAGTCTATTTAGTCCTTGTAGCCGTTGGCACTGTCAGTGGTGGTTTTAAATTAGCGTCGGGCGGTACTGAGGGAGCGAAAGAGATTTTTGCATTCGCAACCAACCCGTTTATCGCATTATTATTAGGTGCTTTAGCAACCGCTTTAGTGCAATCATCATCAACGGTTACCTCAGTTATAGTGGGACTAGTTGCTGGCGGTTTACCGTTAAGTATTGCTATTCCAATGGTGATGGGTGCAAATATTGGTACCACTATTACTAACACCTTAGTGTCTATTGGCCATATTCGCTCTAAAGAAGAATTCCAGCGTGCATTTGCGGCATCAACTGTTCATGATTTCTTTAATTTATTTGCCGTTATTATATTTTTACCGCTAGAAATAATGTTTGGTTTGCTGCAAAAAATGTCTGCTGCTTTATCGCACTTATTTATTGGTGATGCCGACTTATCATTAAAGAGCTACAACTTTATTAAACCACTCGTAAAACCAGCTGTGGGCGTAATAAAAGATGCATTTAGTTTTTTAGATACAAAAATGCTAGGTGCAGCGATGGTTATTGCAGGTATTTGTTTGATTTTATTTGCCGTAACTACATTAGGTAAATTACTTAAAAAAGCGCTGGTTGGCACTGCAAAAGATATACTGCATGGAGCCATTGGGCGCGGGCCTATCGCGGGTATCACATCAGGTGCGGCAGTAACAATTATGGTTCAGTCATCATCAACGACAACCAGTTTGATGATCCCACTTGCTGGAAGTGGTGTGTTTACTACGCGTCAAATTTACCCATTCACACTGGGAGCTAACATTGGTACAACCATTACTGCTTTATTAGCGGCCACATCAATTACAGGGCCTATGGCTGAGGTTGCGCTAACAATTGCATTGGTACACGTTATGTTTAATGTATTTGCAGTTGCACTTATTTACGGCGTTCCTGTGCTGCGTGAAATACCGCTTAAACTTGCTGAAAAGCTAGCCGAAATTGGTACAAATAATAAATCAGCAGCATTAGGCTATATACTAGGATCGTTCTTTGTGGTGCCTGGTTTAATTGTACTGGCCGTTCGATAAGCAGAAATAAACGTATAAAAGGAATGCGCTATATAATTTATATAGCGCATTTTTTGTTTTACCACTGGTAACTTACAGACAACATGGCATTACGTGGTTTACCTGGGAAGTAACGATCCCCAGTAAAGCTGGTGTAATCGGCGCGCTCAGCGTAGGCTGTGTTAGTTAAGTTTATAATTCGGGCACTCAGTAATAGCTGTGGACTAATTTGCCACTGGCCGCGCAAGCTTAAAATATCGTGGCCTTGATATTCATGTAAGTTTTCAGGGTCGGAAAAGTAGCGGCTCACATAGTGCCATTGCAGCGCAAGGCTAATACTCTCGTTGGCTTGCCAGTTAAAATCGATATTAGCAACCTTTCGAGGTGCGGTATCAATATCGTTACCTTTAATATTAATGCTGCCAATAACTTGCTCATTCGAGTACGTATGCTTGGCATAGGTGCCTGCAAAATTAACAGATAAGTGCTGATTAAAGCTATGCGCTAATTCAAGCTCAATACCGCGATGCCGAGTTTGGCCGTCATTAACAGTAAAAAAGTCACTGTCGCGGTAGATGGTATTGTGCTTGCTCATCGCATACATCGATAAGCCATAGCGAGTATTGTTGTACACCCCTTTAATACCCAGCTCAGCATTATTAGCTATTTCTGCGTCTAAGTCGGCAGTACTTTGCTCGCGTTGTAATTGATAGAGCTCAGCCGCTTGGGGGGCTCGATAGCCTCTTGAAAAATTAGCGTATAATGTATTGTTAGTATTAAGCTGATAGCTCACCCCGAGTTTTGGCGAAAGATTACTAAAGCTATTTTTAGTGCTTTCGGGGCGGCTATAACGACAGCCACCAAAACCACATTCGTTGCCATCCTCTTTTGTACGCCCTGCAAGCATATTATTTTGATAGTCATATTGCATGTGCTCATAACGCAGCCCAGCGCTAATAAGCCAGTCATTAAGCTGCCAATCAATAGCGGCAAATGGAGCGTATAAGGTGGCATCGACTTGGTAATCGTAATGTTTACCTTGCGGCACAGTGGCCACTAAAAACGCAGAGCCTTGGGTGGGGTTATCTTGGGTTTGTAAAAAATCGGCTTGGGTAAACTCACCATCAAAGCCAAGCTTTAAGTTCGTATTGTCGTTCACATAATGTTGATAAAGCGATTGTAGACCAAACCCCGTTTGACTGTTTTTTTCGAGCGGAGTACCGGGTAAAAAGTGTTTAAAAAAGTCCACGCTTTGGTCACGAATATAAGGAGTAACAACAAGCGTGTTCTCACCTAATTGCCAGCTTGCTTTACTCCAAGCCCTAAGCGAGCGGGCTTTTCTAAAGGCGTCAGGATCAAAATTTTGCTGTGCAATATCTTCATCTTTATAGCTTTGAAAGCCGCTAATATATCCTGCGGTTTGTTGGTCTAAGTCGGTATAGGTCAACCCCGATATTAAACTTAAGTTGTTGTTAGCGTATCGATGTCGCACATTTATTTTTTGTTGTTTAACGCTTTCATCATCTCGGTAACCGCCATCATCGGTAAAGCTGGCATTAATACCGAACCCTGAATTATCCATAGCATGGCCTGCACGCAATTTATAGCGAGCATAACCGTAAGAGCCATAATCAACACCCAGCAAACCACCACCTTGGGTCGTGTCTGGTGTAATGACGTTAATTACGCCATGCACTGCATTTGAGCCATACAGTGCAGAGCCTGGGCCTTTTAATACTTCAATACGCTGTGCCATCTCACTATGTGCTTCAAACAGCTCATTAATATTACAAAACCCAGCTGCACGAAGTGCAATACCATCTTCAGCAGTTAAAATCCCTCCACAAGCCCCCGTACCAGAAAGCACCTGCGAGCGCAGGGCGGGTAAATATTCTTGACCATTACCACGTTGTACATTGGCACCTGCAACGCGTTGCAGTGCTTCTTCTACATGGGTAGGGGCAATAAGCTCAAGCTGTGATTCACTTAATACACTGATCACCAAAGGTAATGGGGTGGAAAGCGCTTCACTACGTGATGCTGTGGTGGTGATACGTTCAATTGATTGCGCGGTATCTTCAGCACTCGCACTATTAATTAAACCTAACTGACTGCATAACAATAACGGGGGTAAATAGTAATATTTCATAAATTTCAGCACAATGGCAAGTTGATAAGTTTAGGGTAGGGGATTTTGTGAATTGGTTAAAGCACACTCAACCGATAAACCCGATAAGTAATCGATAAAACAATACAAAAAATGCCGGGCACAACTAAAGTCAGCACTGAGTAATGTTTAAATAGCAATACGCCTACCACTCCGCCGGTTAAAAAACCGGCAATAATTAATACAAAAACAATGCACTTTCTAGTATCGAATGTTTGTTCTTTTAGGGCTTTTCCAAACATTAACCCTAGGTCGGTAAATATACCGGTTAAATGAGTGGTACGCACTACAGCGCCGCTGTAGTTAGTGGCTAAAGCATTTTGTAAGCCGCAGGCAGCAGAGGCAAGTGTAAGTGCGTAAGGGTAAGAATATTGAAGTAGCTGTGCGCTTAACAGCAGTAAAATACCCTCAATAAATAAGAGCGTATCGTAATGGCGGCCTAGCTTAAGTGAACCGCCTGAAAGCATTAAGCCTGTTAATGCCGAGCCAAATATAAAACTCAGTACAATCGCAACTAAAAATAACGCCGCCTTGATGTTGGTAGTAAGTTCAATAGCTAATGAAGTCACTGACCCTGAAACGTGAGAAATTGCTTGCTGTTCAAACCCTAATAAACCTACTGCGTTTACCATACCGGCAATAAAAGCGAGGGTAAATGCACCATATTCAACCCACTTAGGTAGTTTTGTAAACATCCTTTAAGCCCCAGTTTCAGTATGTAGGTTTATCATACACTTAATTAAAGTTAATAAATAAAAAGAGGTTATATTTTTAACATCACAAGCAAGTGATGATCGCTAAATTTAACTTTTGCGTATTAACCCAATTTGGAATAAATATGTTTAACCAAGAACAGCAATCACGGATTATAGAAATGGCATGGGAAGATAGAACACCGTTTGAAGCCATTGAAAATCTTTATGGGCTAAATTACTCTCAGTTAGTTAATTTCATGCGTGACCACATATCTAGCGGCTCATTTAAAGTGTGGCGTAAGCGCCATGCCGGGCGTAAAACTAAACACCTAAAGTTGCGCGACCCCGCGATTATGCGCAGTCATTGTAAAACACAGTACAAACAGCGCTAACTTTAGGGTTTCATGTGTTGTTCAGGCTTAAGCGTTAATAATCTTCAGTAATAACCACACTGGAGAACAGCCATGAAAACACTAATAAGTATTTTATTAATGGTTTTTACGCTAACGGCAACAAACGCATTTGCAGTGCCACACAAAGACAAACATGAAAATAAGCATGCGAATAAACACCACTGGAAAAAGCATAAATATAACCAATACCATGACAAAAAACGAATCTCTAAAAAACAAGCAAGGCATTTAATTCGCCAAGGGTGGACTCCACCAGGATGGCACACCCGTTATCATCAAGGCGATATCCTCGAGCATGATATTTATAAGCGTGCTAGAGTAATAGACCGAGAAAGAGACACAGTGCGAATAGAAGTTGATCGCACTATTATTCATCTAGTGCACGACACTCGTGAAATTCTCTCTATTTTACAGCGCCATTAGGTACCATATAAGGACTTATAAATGCTCATAGTGTTGGCGGTAATTACTGGCTTTTTGTTGTTAATAACCTTATTGCCGCTGTCATACAGTCAGCATTATTTAGTCCGTAGCTGCGATTTTGTGCGCTTGCAGGTGTGTTACCTAGCAAGCGCTGTAATTATCGTTGCACTAATAGGTATGTGGCAAATCGACTTTATTGCATACTCATTAATAGCGGCTGTTGCTTTAATTATTTGTGCGCTTCAAGCTAAGTGGATTTATCCTTATACATGGCTTGCTAAAAAAGAGGTGCAAAGCGCACCGGAAAATATCAACCACAGCATTCGTATTATGTCGGCTAATGTACTTATGTCGAACCACAATAGTGAGCAGCTCATTAGCCTTGTTAATACCTATGAACCCGACCTACTCATCACTCTAGAAAGCGATAGCTGGTGGCAAGATAAGTTATCTGTGCTTAAAAAAAACTACCCTTATCAAGTACAGTGCCCAAAAGATAACCGCTACGGCATGCATGTCTTTAGTAAATTTAACATACTCGATGCACAAATTTGTGAACTCATAGAAGATAATATTCCCTCTATTCATATTTTGTTTGAAAATCATCAAGGGCTAAAAATGCAAGGCCACTTTATTCATCCTGCCCCACCAAGCCCAACCGAAGAAGATTCATCGCGTCCGCGCGATAGCGAACTAATAATGGTGGCTAAAGCGCTTAAAAATCCAAGCCGCCCGACGATAGTCGCCGGCGATTTAAATGATGTAGCTTGGTCACGCAGCACCCGTTTATTTATGCAAATCAGTGGCTTTTTAGACCCACGTAAAGGACGGGGCTTTTATAACACTTTTCATGCTGGTTACTTTTTTATGCGCTGGCCGCTCGATCACTTATTCCACTCTACAGGTTTTACTGTAAAGCGTATCAAACGTCTTGCTAAATATGGCTCCGATCACTTTGCTCTGCTTACCGAACTTGTTTATGAAGATGCTAATCAGCAATCACTCGAAACAAAGCCCAGCGAGCTTAAACAGCAAGACATACAAGAGCTTGCTATGAGCAAAGCCGATAAACGTAAAGTGCCTAGGTTTGAAAAAGGCTAGATGAAGTACAGGTATTAGGTTAAAGGCTTTAGGCGAAAGGCAAAATTAATACATTAGGGGCGTGCTTTTAAATTTGCGGGATTTTATATAGCGAGCTATTTAGTTGAGTGTTAATTAGCAAAGAGATTCATTATGTTTAATAAAATTATCTACTTTTGGTTTACAGAGCTTGAGCCTAAGCAGTGGTGGCAAAAAGATGAGGCGTTTGATTTGATGATTCAGGCTCGTTTTGGCCAATTACACCAGCAAGCGAGTGCGAGTGAGTTATTTCAATGGCGTGAGAGTGCATTAGGCAACCTAGCTGAAATTATCGTGCTTGATCAGTTCTCGCGCAATATTTATCGTGACAAGCCAGCATCATTCGCCTGTGATTCAATGGCTTTAGCGTTAGCACAATCGGCCATTACAAAAGGGTTTGATAAGAAGTTGACGGATGAGCAGCGAGTATTTTTGTATATGCCTTTTATGCACAGCGAATCGAAGTTAATTCATAAGGAAGCGGTTAAGTTATATAAGGGATTAGGTATTCAAAATAACTTAGACTTTGAGTATCAACATAAAGCGATTATCGATAAATTTAATCGTTACCCGCATCGTAATAAAATACTGGGGCGGGAGTCTACAGAAGAAGAACGCGAGTTTTTAAAACAGCCCAATTCAGGTTTTTAGATTCATCAGACAAAAAAACACCGCGCTTATTACAAGCGCGGTGTTTAGTTTTATTAACCAGATACCTGATATTAGCTATTAATCATGATGCTTTTAACATTCACAAACTCGCGAATACCAAAGCCGCCATGTTCTCTGCCATAGCCACTGTCTTTAACACCGCCAAATGGTAAGTTCGGTTGTGCCAGTCCGTAACCGTTTATGTTGATCATACCGGTATCAAAATGCTTTTTAGCCAGCTCAATGGCTTTTTTCTCATCTTTTGAAAAGATACCGCCGCCTAGTCCATAACGGGAGTCGTTGGCAATACGCATAGCGTCATCATTATCTTTGGCTTTAATCAAAGATGCGACAGGGCCAAATAATTCGTCATCATATGCAGGCATCCCTGGTGATAAATTTTCTAACACGGTAGGCGGGTAGTAATAGCCTGTTTGCTGCGGAATTTCGCCGCCTACAATTACTTTTGCGCCTGCATTTACCGAGTCTTGCACTTGCTGATGAATTTTGTCGCGTAAATCTTCGCGTGCCATAGGACCCAGTTCCGTATCTTTATCCATAGGGTCGCCCATTTTAATTGCTTTAAATTGCTGGCTCAGCGCTTCTTTAAAGTCATTGTATAATGAGTCAACTACCACAAAGCGCTTGGCAGCCACACAGGTTTGCCCATTGTTAATAATGCGGCCCTGCAAACAGGTTTTAACTGCCAGTGCGAGGTCGGCATCATCAAGTACAACATAAGCATCGTTACTGCCAAGCTCCAATACCGTTTTTTTAACGTGCTTACCGGCCTGCTCAGCTACTTTTTTACCTGTGCCATCACTTCCTGTGAAGGTAACGCCACTAATGTGTTTATGAGAGATAAGTGCGCTGGCTGTTTTTCCGTCAATTAGTAAGTTACTAAAGCAATGCTCAGGGAACCCAGCTTGTTTAAATAAGGTATCTATTTTTTCTGCCATACCAAATACATTGCCCGCGTGTTTTAATACCGTGGTATTACCCGCCATAATATTTGCGGCACTGTATCTAATAACTTGATAAAGTGGGAAGTTCCATGGCTGAATACCTAGCAACACGCCAGTGGGGCGATAACTTATAATTGCACGACCGCCTTGCATATCGCGTTCTTCGTCGCTCAGCATATCGGCGCCATGTTCTGCGGTATAACGGCAAATGTCTGCACAAAGCTGCACTTCTTGAAAGCCTTGTTCGTACACTTTACCCATTTCTTCGGTCATCAGTTTAGCAAGCGCTTCTTTTTGCTCTTCAAATAAAGAGGCTAGCTTATTCAGGTATTTAGCGCGCTCAGTAAACGAGGTTAATCGCCATGTTAAGTATGTTTCATGAGACTTTTCGATCACTTGTTCTGCTTGAGCTTGAGAAAACAGCGTATAGCTATTGATGACTTGCTCGGTTGCGGGATTGATCGTATCTACTGTGTTACTCATTTTACCTCCTAACAAATTATGTAATAGGGTAGGTGCAAAACCAAAGCCAGTTGGGCAATAGTTTATAAAAATTCATAACTTTTTGTTAATAATGCTTTTTATATTACTTTATACAAAAATCTAGATTTTGTTTGTTCGTTGTTTTTGCTATGGTTCTGTAAATACTGCAAGTTGTTGAAAAAGTTACAGGGAGTAGTTAGATGATACAGTCATTGTTTAATATCGATTTACCTCTTATTCAAGCGCCTATGGCGGGCGTACAAAACGTTGAATTGGCTGCAAGCGTTTGTGAAGCTGGCGGGCTAGGGTCGTTGCCTTGCGCTATGTTATCGCCAGCACAGTTAGTTGAACAGCTCGACTTACTTACTCAAAAAACAGATAAACCATTTAATCTAAACTTTTTTTGTCACACGGTTACTGATTACACCAGCCAACAAAAGCAGCAATGGCATAATATGCTAACCCCTTATTTTGCAGAGTATGAAATTGACCCGCAAAGTTTAACCGCAGGGGCATCCCGTCAGCCTATAAACCAAGCCGTTGTTGATATTATTGCACCCTATAAACCGGCGGTTGTGAGTTTTCATTTTGGTTTACCTAAGCACGCTATTGTGGCGCAAATAAAAAGCTGGGGCACTAAAGTAATTTCAACGGCGACCACTTTAGATGAAGCTATTTGGCTCAGTGAAAATGGCGCTGATGCTGTTATTGCTCAGGGTTTAGAAGCTGGAGGGCATCGAGGGCATTTTTTATCAATGGATTTAAGCTTGCAACAAACCACTGAGCAGTTAGTTAAGCGTTGTGTTGAGCATTTATCATTACCGATTATTGCTGCAGGAGGTATTGCAACGCCAGATGATGTAAAGCATATGAAAGCGCTGGGAGCCAGTGGAGTTCAAGTTGGTAGCGCTTATTTATTATGTAAAGAGGCAAAAACATCTGCTTTACATCAGCAAGCTATTTTAGAGCAGGCTCAAGATAGCACCGCACTAACTACTTTGTTTTCAGGTCGAGCCGCGCGGGGTATTCAAAACCGCGTCATGCTCGAGTTAGGTACTATGCCAAATGGGGTTCCTGCGTTTCCACACGCTAGCAGTGCAATAACAGCTTTAAGAAACCGAGCTGAAAAAAGTGCTAAAAGTGATTTTTCGCCTTTATGGTGTGGTCAAAAGTATGTGCCTCGGGTGGGGGTATCAGCTGCGGATATTACGCATATTTTAATGGAAAAATGGTAATGTTTAATGTCTGACAACCCACTTTTATCGCTTGGCGATAGTTACGAAGTGCTTATAAATAAGCTTAAAATGCAATTGGCAGATATTTACCCTCAACAGCTTGTCGCGCGCAATACCGTGTTATTGCCCCAAGGCGATGTACAGCGTTATGGCTATTTAATTGTGGAGGGGGTTTTAGGTGCTATTCATGATGATATTGATGGCGGGCAAAAATGCAAAGAGTTTTATTTTAAAAATGAGTTTGCATTGCTGTTTGCCAATTGGATGACCTCAAGCCCCGCTTTTTACCAATTAAAAGTAATTAATGAGGCAAGTGTAATTAAAGTACCGCTAACACTATTTGAGCAAGCACAGTACCAACTCATTAAGCAGCAACTCATTGCGCAGCAACTAATATTTAAAGAAGCCAAAGAAGCATTTTTATTACTCAACAGCCCCGAGCAGCGATACTGTTACTTGCTTAAACATAAACCGCATTGGTTGGCGCAGTTAAGCTTAAGCCAAGTGGCTATGTATATAGGTATTTCGGCCATTTCGTTATCACGAATTCGTAAGCGACTTAACTTAAGTTAAGTGCTGTTTATATAAAGCACTATACACTCCTCATTTTTATGCCTTAAGTGCCTTGGAGTGTTATGTTTTTAATTGCCCAATCATTGGTTGCCGTCGCGACTTTACTCGACTTAGCTTCATTTCAGTTTAAGTCCCGACGCATTATCTTATGTTGTTTATTTACCTCTGTGTTATTAACCTCAGTCCACTTTTTTATTTTGGGTTATAACAGTGCCGGCTGCTTAATGCTTATTGCCGCGTTACGTTATTTTTACTGCATATACTTTAAGCATACTTGGGCCATGTTTGGATTTATGGCAGTGAGTTGTTTAGCCGTTTATTTAACATGGCAAGATTGGTTTAGTGGCTTTGCGCTGGTGGCGACATTAATACAAACCATTGCTTCATTTCAAAATAGAGACTTGCACTTGAGGTTATGTATGGTGGTGGGAACCTCTTTTTGGATAACGCATAATATTTTTGCTGGCTCCCCTGTGGCAATAATTATGGAAAGCCTATTTTTAAGTAGTAACTTATTTGGTTTATATCGATTTTATATTAGTAAAAAAGTCTTGCTGAACCTCAAGTAGGAACGTAAAATGCAGCAATGTAAACTTATTAAAAGAACTGTTTGGCAATTTCTTTTAATAAAAAGGTTTCTCGAATAATCGACAATCCTTGTTTATCGCTATTAGCTAATGTGCGTTCGTTGTGAGCTATCGCCTCAAAAATATTTACCCATTTAGCTTGCATACCATTTTGTTGCTCATAGTGCTCAAGCTGTGCTTGGCCGAGTTGTTCGTTAATTTCGCATACATAACAGTATGACTTTATATGAATAATATCAAAGTCATCTTTGTACCAAGGACGATATTCTTCATAGAGGCCAAACTCACTGCAGATTTTTATATTTTGCGCGCCAGTTTCTTCATTAAGCTCTCTGATAAGTCCTTGTTCAATGCTTTCGTGTAAGTCTACGCCACCACCGGGTAAACTAAAATCGTCATAGCGCTGAGTGTACATTAATAAAATGTACTGCTGTTTAAATACAATTGCGCGAGCAGTAGGGCGAGTAAACTGACGACCATGAGTAATATTAATAGTGGGGTGAATAGTGGTTTTTAATAGGCGCATAACGACTCCAGCAATAAAGGTAAATTATATCAGTTGGTTGTATTAATTACTTCATTGTTAAAAAGTAATTAACTGAAAAGATTGTTAATTTAAGCGTTTATACATATATCTGTAGTTATAATGGCGAACTATTAAAAAATAAAATGTCATTGTTTTAGTCCTGCTCTGAATACCTTTCATTTGTTTAAAGGGGTGAGTAGAATAATAAAAAAGCATAGGGATTAATCATGTTAAATATACTTTTAGTTGATGACGACATCGAATTTAGTGATGTTATTTGTCATATTGTTGAGTTTCTTGGGCATAATATTCAAACTGCAACCAGTTTAGAAGAAGCGCATCAGTGGTTTGAGAATAATTCCTTTGATCATGTATTACTGGATTTCATGTTACCCGATGGTAGCGGCTTGCATTTATTAGATCATTTAAAAATGATTGGTCAATCTCCTAAAGTCACTCTTATTTCAGGGCACCCATCGGTTAAGGGGATTTTAGCCGATATGTGTGAGCCCAATGTAACGCATTTATTAAAGCCGCTGCAGCGAGAAGATTTAGAACTGGTTTTAAATGGTCCTAAAAAAACTGTTAAAAAAGCTAAGAAAAACGCTATCACCCATCATTTTGATACCTTAATTGGTGAATCTGAGGCAATGCAAAAGCTCTATACTATGATAGAGCGCGTAGCTAAAACCAATGCTAACGTTATGCTTATGGGTGAAAGCGGAGCAGGTAAAGAGGTGGTAGCGCAAGCTATTCATAATGCCAGTCAATGCGAAGGACCTTTAGTTGCTAGCAACTGTGGCGCCCTTTCAAAAGAGCTTATTGGCAGTGAATTATTTGGTCACGAAAAAGGCGCATTTACCGGTGCCATTGCCCGTAAAGAGGGCGTGTTTGAACAAGCCGATGGCGGAACGTTATTTCTTGATGAAGTCACTGAAATGCCGATTGATATGCAGCCTAATTTACTGCGTGTACTTGAAACTAAAAAAGTAACACGGGTTGGCGGTAATCGTGAGTTACCAGTAAATTGCCGTGTTATTTCAGCGACTAATCGCTCCCTTACCGATTTAGCGCAGAATAATATTTTACGTGAAGATATTTACTTTAGGCTCGCTGTTTTTCCAATTGATATACCGCCACTACGAGAGCGAAAAGAAGATATTCCATTACTCTCAAAAGCATTTTTAGAGCAGTTGAACGATGAAAATGGTACAGCGTTTGCTTGGGCTAACGAGCAACTTAAAGAGCTGCAAACGTACGACTGGCCAGGTAATGTACGTGAACTTCGTCATGCAATTCATCGCGCTTTTATTATGAGCGATCCACAAACAAGCGATGTGGCACTGCCTGATAACCTAGAGTCACCTTTTTCACGAGTAAATAATCAAGCTCAGGAAAATCAGGTTTCTGCAGGACAAACCATTGAAGAAGTTGAAAAAGAGCTTATTCATGCAACACTCGATAAAGTACAAGGTAATAAAACATTGGCTGCACAAATGTTAGGTATAAGTACTAAAACGCTTTATAACCGCCTTAACGCATATGGTGGCATTGGCGAATATAAATAAAATAACATGAGGATAGTATGGCATTAACTAAACAAATAAAGCCTTTAAACGAATTAGTACATGATGCGCGGGCACCGTTAAATCGTATTTCAATGAATGCTGAGCTTATCAAGCTAGTACTTGAAAACGATATGCCCGTCGAAAAAGCACTCGCCGCACTCGATAAAATAATTGTTAATTGCCAAGCATGTAGTGACAGTTTACAGCTTATTTCAGACTCAAAATAATAAAAACCAGGACGATAAATGATTAAACGCAAACAGCAAGGCAAAGCAAATGTAGTATGGGCGTTATTTATCTCCATAATACTATGCATTATTGTAGGTAATGCATTTTTAGCGGTTAATACCATACAAGGCTTAACGCGTACTCAGCAAAGTTTAGATAACACTAATATGTTAAGCACGGCGATAGAGCAATTGCACCTTTCGGTAGTGCAAGCTGAGTCGGGGCAGCGTGGGTATTTATTAACTCAAACGGATGATTATTTAGTGCCTTACTACGATGCTATCGCACAAATAAAGTCTCAAACGAACCATGTGAGCGCCTTACATTCTGAAATTGACGGGCAGGCTGAGCGTATTGCACAGCTGTTACTCTTGGTTGAAGCTAAAATAGCTGAGCTTAAAAAAACGGTTAAATTAGCATTACATGATAAAGAGCAGCGCGCCTTACTAATACTTAATTCACATGAAGGACGCGACTTATATAGAGAAATTCGTGAGCGAGTTAATGATATTCAAGAGCGCGAACTACTGTTTAAAGTCAGTCACTTTTCGAAATTAGCGCAAATTAAAAAAGAAGCAAAGATCACTTTTGGTATTACTGCAGTTACCAGCGCATTATTGATTTTGGGTATGTTTTTATTGGCGAGGCTGAATTTAAAAAATGCGGCCGTGTATCGCGCCGAGCTGGAAATGCAAAATGAAACCTTAGCGAGTAAAGTAACTGAACGTACCCAAGAGCTTACCTTGTATTCTGATGAATTAAGTCGCAGTAACCGAGAGTTAGAAGAGTTTGCCTTTGTTGCCAGCCATGACTTGCAAGAGCCGCTAAGAAAAATCCAAGCATTTAGTGATCGGCTTGAAAGCATGTTTAAAGACGAGTTGGGCGAAAAAGGCGCAGATTACATTGCCCGCATGAAAAATGCCGCACAAAGGATGTCTAATTTAATTAATGATTTATTAGAGTTCTCTCGAGTAACAACTCGAGGTAAAGATTTTACCGACACCAATCTAAATAGCATACTTAATGATATTTTAAGCGATTTAGAAATAGCCATTAATGAGTCTAATGCGCAAGTGATAACGGTTGATATGCCAATCATTCAGGCTGATCCGAGTCAAATGCATCAGCTGTTTTTAAACTTAATTTCAAATGCAGTGAAGTTTAGAGCGCCTAACGTAAACCCTGTTATTGATATTAGCTTTGAACGAATTAGCGAGTTTAGTGAAGACCATAATAGTAAAGTAAGTTGGCATGTCATTACCGTAAAAGATAATGGTATCGGCTTCTCTGATGAGTACGCGGATAAAATATTTGTGCCATTTCAGCGTTTACATGGCCGTTCAGAATATAAAGGAACCGGCATTGGATTATCTGTGTGTCGCAGAATTGTAGAGCGACATGGCGGAACTATTACAGCAATAAGCACCCCTAACGAAGGCGCAACCTTCATTATTAAACTACCTGTGGATGCAGAGTTATTCACATTACAAGGAGAGGCATAATATGCCATTAACAAACGTAAAACCCATTACCATTTTAATGGCAGACGATGATGAAGATGATCGTTTATTAACCCAAGATGCGCTTGCTGAAAGCCGCGTTTTAAATGAATTACATTTTGTTGAAGACGGTGTTGAACTTTTAGAGTACCTAGAGCGCAAAGGCAAGTTTGTAGATAAAAGCATCTCGCCAAGACCAGGCTTAATTTTACTTGATTTAAACATGCCGAGAATGGATGGTCGTGAAGCGCTTGAAGCTATTAAGGCAAATCCAAACCTAAAGGGCATCCCAGTGGTTATTTTAACTACTTCTAAGCAAGAAGAAGACATGGTTAAAGGTTATAACCTAGGCGCTGCGTCTTACATAACTAAGCCGGTTACGTTTGACGGGTTAGTTGAGTTGATGAAAACGCTGGGTAAATACTGGGTTGAATTTGTAGAGCTACCAAGCACGTTTAACGATTAAGCATATAATTAAAATAGGAGACGCTATGTTAGCAAAGGCAACGAAACTGCTATTGGTTGAAGATGATGAAGATGATTACATTCTTACTCGTGACTATTTAGAGCAGCTCAGTTCCCATGTGTTTGACATAGACTGGATAAGCTCTCCTGAGCAGGCAATACATGTACTAAGTAAAAATGAGCATGATATTTGCCTGCTTGACTATCGCTTAGGTGCCTCAGATGGCTTAAGTGTTTTAAAGCAAGCGATTAAGAATGGCTTTTGTGGGCCTATTATCATGTTAACGGGGCAATCTAACGATGCGCTAGATTCGGCTGCGCTTGATGCTGGTGCGGTTGATTACTTAGTTAAAAGTGAAATGAGTGGTAGCCGGTTTGCCCGTTCTATTCGTTATGCATTAGCGCGCCGCGATGTAGAAGATGAGCGAGTTGAGCGTTTAAAAGCAGAGGCCGAAAACCGTTCAAAAGACCGCTTTTTAGCGCATTTAAGCCACGAACTGCGAACTCCCTTGTCGTCTATTTTAGGCTATACCGAACTACTTATGCTCAGTGATTTTAGCAAGCAAGCTGAAAATGAGTTGGGTGTTATTTATCGTAATGGCAAACACTTATTGAGCTTACTGAATGATGTTTTAGATTTATCTAAAATTGCAGTCGATAAGCTTGAGCTAAGCTTGGGGGATGTTAATCTTGATAGCCTAATGGCCGACGTGTTTACGCTAATGCGTGTATCAGCCCTTGATAAAGGTTTATCATTAAAATTTGAATCACTGGAGCCTTTGCCATTAGTTATTCGTGTAGATGCTACTCGGGTTCGACAAATTCTCATTAACCTGATAAATAATGCGATAAAATTTACCGAGCAAGGCGAAATTATCGTTAACGCATGGACAGAGACGGTGGCTGATCGTGAAATGCTCTTTTTTAGCATTAAAGATTCAGGCTTGGGTATTGCTCCAGAAAAACAAGCACTCATCTTTAAGCCTTTTGAGCAAATTGCCGATGTAGAGTCGCGCTCAGTAGGTGGTGCGGGCTTGGGATTAGCTATTTGTTCGGAGCTACTTAGTCGTATGCAGGGTACTATTTCATTAGATTCTTATGTAGGTGAGGGCTCAACGTTTACCATTTCCTTATACCCTGGTGATATCAGACAGGTAGAGCGCAATTTATTAAAACTTGATTTAACCCCCAACATGCAGCAAAAAGTAGCGCCATGCGAAGTAAGTGGCAAAGTGTTGGTGGTGGATGACTTACGCGATTTACGCGTGTTAGTTGGCCATTTAATTGGCTCAGCGGGTGCAGATGTAGATTATGCCGATAATGGCAAACAAGCGCTTGATAAGGTTAAAAAGCAACTTGCAGAGGGGCGCGCCGCTTACGATATTATATTTTTAGATATTCATATGCCGGTTATGGGCGGAAAAGAAGCAGCGATTGAACTTAGAAAGTTAGGGTTTAAAGGGGCGATTATTGCTTTAACCGCGGCCACCATGAAAGGCATTCATAACGAACTAACCGCGCTAGGGTTTGACGATATGATTGCTAAACCTGTGGATTCCAACTTACTTTACCAATGCTTAGAGTCAGCGCTGGGGAAAAAAACACAACGTGTTTCATCGATACAGCCAACGCCAAAACATAATACTAATATAAAGCGATTTTTATTAGTGGAAGACGATGCTGATGCCGGACAAATTACTCAGTTATTATTAGAAAGTTTGGATGTAGACACGGATATAGCAACAAGTGTCAAAGACTGTAAGGCGACGCTTGAGCATAACAGTAATTACGACAAAGTATTACTCGATATGCATTTACCCGATGGTTCAGGTTTAGAGCTTGCTGGGTTTATTAAAGAACACTATCCTGATATTCAACGAGTTATTATTAGTGGAATGGAGCCTGATGCCGTACACATTAGGCAGCTAGAAATAGAGCAAGTTTTGCTTAAACCAATAAACTTGGCGCTATTAAGTAAACTTGTTTAACGCCACTATTTGCCAATTTATATAATAATTAGCTAGGTAATATTAACGACCGATTGGCGTATGACTAATTCGGGCTGAAATAAAGTTTGAATAGGCTGTACGCTTTTTTGATATACATGGCTCAGTACCCACTGTGCAGCTACTTTACCCATTTCATCTATTGGGTAATTAATAGTGCTTAAAGGGGGGTATACATGGCGGGTAAAGAACACGTTATCGTAGCCTATTATTGAAAGTTGTGCGGGTAGTTCAATGCCATGCTCTCTGGCACTGACCATTGCACCCGTTGCCATTTCGTCATTGGCGCACACTAAGGCAGTAATCGCGGGGTTATTTTTATAAAGAGCAGTAAATCCTTCGTAGCCGCTGTCCTCTATAAAGTCACCTTCATACAAACTGTTTTCATCAAACTCAATGTCGTGTTCAGCAAGTGCTTGTTTATGTCCGTTTAAACGCTCTTGGGCGTCTTTTTTCCATAAAGGGCCGCTAATGTAAGCAATGTTTTTGTGACCAGACTCAAGAATGTATTTAGTCGCTAAATAGCCCCCTTTAATATTATCAAGAATAATACAGCGATCGGCGAGCTCAGGAATATGGCGATTGAGTAAAACAAATGGTGTTTTACCTTTGCTCAGCTTTATTAAATATTCATCGCTAACCGCTTCAACATGCAAAATAAGTGCATCACAATTACGGCTAATTAAAAACTCTATGCCTTGTTGTTCTCGCTCTGCGTCACTGTGCCCTGCGGTAATAATAACGTGTTTACCTTGTTTTCTGAGGGTGTTTTCTATGCCGCTCATCATAGGGCCATAAAAAGGACCTTTTAACTCAGAAACCAATAAGCCAGCACTATTAGAGCAATTAGAGGCCAGTGATTGCGCAATAGAATTTGGGCGGTAGCCTAATTCTTCCATCGCTAAAGTCACTTTTTTTCTGGTTGCATCACTTACGTTTGCATTGTTGTTCATTACTCTTGAAACAGTGGCAAGTGATACCCCTGCAAGCTTTGACACCTCATAAATGGTGGCCATACTATTCCTTGTTACAAATTACTTTTTTGTGTTAAATCGGCGGTGATTTTTTTTATGGTTTTGTTATCTAAGTTGTATTTAGTCATTATTAAAGCCACAAGTATACTGCCAATAGCAGGATAGAGTGTAAATGAGGTTAAAATACCGCTTTTAGTTGCTTCGCTTAATTCTACATTGGCTTGATACTGATAATACGCAAGTAACCAACCCGCTATAGCGCCGCCTAATGCGAGCCCCAATTTGATAAAAAATACCACGCTTGCATAAACCAAACCTGTGAGTCGTTGACCATTTTGCCAAACTCCGTAGTCAATAGCATCTGCCATTTTTGCCCACAATAAAGGTGTCGCCATTTGAGTGAAAAAGCACCATAAAAAATACATTAAAAAGGCGAGTAAAACTTGCTCATTAGGGACAAAAAAAGCAAAACAGCTCAATATGGCAGAAATATATTGCAGATAAATATAAGCCGTTTTTTTATCTAAGCGTTTACTTAAAGGTTGCGCACACGCACAGCCTATAATATTACCGACCATACCTAAAGTCACAAATTCGGTGATTAAATCTTCTTTTCCAAGAACATACTTTACATAGTAAATAGCTAATGTCGTGCGCAGCACCATACTGGTCAATAATATCAGTGCTGCCATACACAATATTTTAAACGGCTGATTTTGCCATAAAACGTGAAGTTGTGTTTTTAAAGATAATTTATGTGGTGGATTGATCACCCGCTCTTTGGTGTAACGAAAACAAATTAGAAATAACACTACACCAAGGCAACTCATAACCAGCATGGTGAGTTGATAGCCCAACTCGTTATTACCCTCCCCAAACCACTTTACTAAAGGTAAAGTGCAGCTCGTAACCAATAACCCCCCCAGCATGCCAAACACAAATCGATATGATTGAATAGAAACCCGTTCGTTAGGATTGCTACTGAGTACGCCGCCAAGTGCCGAATAAGGAATGTTAATTGCGGTATAAACCAACATTAGCAAGGTGTAGGTAACGAACGCGTAAATAATTTTGTTGCCGTCATCCATCGCGGGGGTAGTAAAGGTAATCACGCTTATAACAGCAAAGGGGATGGCAAGCCAAAGTAGGTACGGTCGGTAGCTACCGTATTTTGTATGAGTGGCATCGGTCAGGGCGCCCATTATTGGGTCTGTAACTGCATCAATGACTCTGACGACTAAAAAAAGGGTACCAACAACAGCAGGCGAAATACCAAAAATGTCGGTGTAAAAAAAGGTTAAAAATAGCATTACGGTTTGAAAAATAATATTACTTGCCGTGTCACCTAGGCCATAAGCTATTTTTTCTTTTTTACTCAGCATAAAAGCCACTCATTATTATTTTTGGCGCTGTTTAAGAAAATCACGATACGCAATTGCGCTTTGTTTTAAGGTGCGTTGTTGAGTTTGGTAATCAACATAGACTAGCCCAAAGCGTTTTTCATAGCCATAGGCCCATTCAAAATTATCCATTAAACTCCATGCAAAGTAGCCTTGCACATTAACGCCTTGCTCAACGGCATTATGAACGGCATTAAGGTGTGTATGGTAGTAATTGATACGATGTATGTCATCTACTTTTCCATCTATTAATACATCGGCCATCGCTGCACCGTTCTCAGTTATATATACTTTGGGTAGCGTGTAACGATCATTTAATGCAAGTAGGAGTTCACACAATCCCTGTGGGTATATTTCCCAGCCCATATCAGTGGTGGCAATATTTTCTAAAGGAGCTTCGCTAAACCAATGATCTGGCGTATTTTTGTAATGGATACGAGTATAGTAATTAACCCCTAAAAAATCGATTTTTTGGCTAATAATTGCCATGTCGCCATTTGCAACATCAGGTTTTGCATCATTTGCAAGCTCCTTAATCACTTCAGGGTAGCGGCCTTCCAGCACTGCTTGAATATACCATTGGTTATGATAGTCATCAGCTAATTTAGCAGCGCGTTCATCGTCAGGAGTAAATGGATAGGCAGGGCTAAAATTAAGCACAATACCGGCCTCTATCTTAGGGCAGTTTTTGCGTATCACTTGCATCGCAAGTCCATGGGCGAGTAATAAGTGGTGCGCCGCTTGGCGTCCTGCTTTTTGACTTTTTATGCCTGGTGCATGTACCCCTATTTCATAGCCTAGGTAGGCACTACAAAACGGTTCGTTTAAGGTCGCATAAGAATCCACTAAGCCCTCTAGTTGCTGAGTTACTATATGAGCGTAATGAGCAAATTGATACGCGGTATCGCGATTTAGCCAACCACCGTTGTCTTCTAAATGTTGTGGCAAATCCCAGTGATATAAAGTGACATAAGTTTTAATATTGCGTGCTTTAAGAGCTTGTAGTAATGACTTATAGAACGCCATGCCCTGAATGTTTAAACTTCCATCTTCGTGTAAAACGCGGGGCCAAGAAATAGAAAGTCGATAGGCATCAACGGCTAAATCGGCAATCATTTGAACGTCTTGTTGCCAATATTTTACATGCTCACAGGCGTGATTGCCGTTACTGTTATCTGCAATGGTGTTTGGTTTGCTACAAAAAGTATCCCAAATACATGGTAGGCGCGTGTTGTGGCTTCCCTCTATTTGAAAAGAGGCCGTGGCAACACCAAAAATAAACGGCGATTTTAAAAGGGCTGACGTGCCTGGCAAAGAAATTGTTTTAAACACAATGAGATACGTCCTTAAGCTTGCAATAATAATGCGCTTTACCGTAATTAGCTAAGCAATAGAAATTGTATAATACAGCAATGTAAGCGCTTACAATATTATTTGTAAATAAATTGATAAATTTTCTCTGTATGCTATAAATGTAAGCGCTTACATTTGGTGTTGCAACTATTATCTGCTTTTTAAGTTTTACTAAACGCAATTAAATAGAGGTAACAATCTGATAATTATAAATAATTAGAGATTATACTATGGCACATATCACACAGCCACTACCGGCAGCAGAAAACAGCCAAAAACCAGGGTCTACACACACCTTTGCGTTAACATCGCTTACGACCTTGTTTTTTATGTGGGGTTTTCTTACCTGCCTGAACGATATTTTAATTCCGTATTTAAAGGGAATGTTCTCCCTTAATTACACCCAAGCAATGTTGGTACAATTTTGTTTTTTTGGTGCCTACTTTGTTATGTCAATTCCTGCAGGAAAACTCGTTAGTAAAATAGGTTACCAATTTGGTATTGTTGTTGGTTTGGTTGTTGCTTCGATAGGGTGTGCATTATTTTACCCCGCTGCAGAGGCACATGTTTACGAACTATTTTTACTTGCTTTATTTGTGCTTGCTTCAGGGATCACTATTTTACAAGTCTCTGCTAACCCTTATGTAAGCGTATTAGGGCCTGCAAAAACAGCGTCTTCGCGTTTAACCATGACCCAAGCTTTTAACTCTTTAGGAACAACGGTTGCGCCATTATTTGGTAGTTGGTTGATTTTGTCTGAAATTAGTCAAGCTACAGCCGAAGAAGTTAAGTTCCCTTACTTAATGCTCAGTGCAAGTTTACTAACACTGGCTATTATTTTTGCTTTTTTGAAGTTACCTAAACTCGGTAAAGCGATTGATAGTGAAGCTGAAAATCAAGGTGACACTGAGTTTGTTGACTTAGGCAGTGTTTGGAAATATCGCCATCTTATTTTGGGCGCTATTGGTATTTTTGTTTATGTAGGTGCTGAAGTTGCGATTGGTAGCTTTTTAGTCGGCTTTTTAACCCTTGACCATATTGCAGGTTTACCAGAGCAACAAGCTGCACATTATATTAGCTATTATTTTGCAGGTGCAATGATAGGGCGATTTGCTGGCGCTGCGATTATGCAAAAATTAAATGCAGCCAAGGTGTTAGCTTGTCATGGTATTTTGGCCGGTGTGTTAGTGTTAATTGCAATGACAGGTCAAGGGTCACTCGCTATGTGGGCTATTTTATTGGTTGGTCTGTGTAACTCTATTATGTTCCCTACTATTTTTAGTTTAGCGCTTCAAGGCTTGGGTAAATACACCTCACAGGGGTCGGGTATTTTATGCTTAGCGATTGTAGGTGGAGCTATTATTCCATTACTACAAGGTATGCTGGCTGACAATATCGGTGTGCAACTAGCGCTTATACTGCCTATTGGCTGCTATTTATATATTACTTACTTCGCGCTGTTTGGTGCAAAAAAAACAACGTCAACTCGTCTTTGAGTTTTAGGTGAATGCTATGATTATTAAACGAACTTTTTCAGTCACTGCACTGATGCTAGCAGCAATAGCCAGCAGCGGTTGTTCGCAACCCTCTAACAGTGCTAGCGATGCGACAAATCAAAAAGAAATTTGGCCAACAATAGAAACCGGTATTAAAAGCGATGCTCAAATGGAGCAAAAAATCGCAGATATGCTAAAGACCATGACACTAGAGCAAAAAATAGCGCAAATGATCCAACCTGAAATTCGTCATATTACGGTTGAAGATATGCGTAAATATGGCTTTGGCTCCTATTTAAACGGCGGTGGCTCGTTTCCAAATAACAATAAACATGCAACCCCCGAAGACTGGGTTGATTTAGCTGAAAAGATGTATCAAGCGTCTATTGATGATTCCCTCGATGGCAGCACGATTCCTACAATGTGGGGCACTGATGCGGTACATGGACACAACAATGTGATTGGTGCGACTTTATTTCCGCATAATATTGGTTTAGGGGCGGCGAACAACCCTGAACTTATTGAAAAAATTGCCGCAGCAACGGCGCGTGAAGTTATGGTTACCGGTATTGACTGGGTATTTGCACCTACGGTTGCCGTAGTGCGAGATGATCGTTGGGGTCGTACTTACGAGGGGTATTCTGAAGACCCTGAAATAGTAAAAGCATATTCAGCCTCAATTGTTAAAGGCTTACAAGGCGCTGTTGATGAAGACTTTTTATCAGATACGCGGGTAGTCAGTACGGTTAAGCATTTTTTAGGTGATGGCGGTACTGTGAATGGCGATGATCAAGGTAATAATATCGCCTCTGAAGAAGAATTATTTGCGCTTCATGCTCAAGGTTATGTTGGTGGTTTGGGTGCAGGTGCACAAACGGTAATGGCCTCGTTTAATAGCTGGCATGGTGAAAAAATTCACGGCAGTAAATATTTACTGACCGATGTGCTTAAAGATAAGATGGGTTTTGATGGCTTTGTTGTCGGTGACTGGAATGGCCACGGGCAGGTTAAAGGCTGTTCTAATAGTAACTGTGCTCAAGCGGCTAATGCGGGCTTAGACGTATACATGGCACCGGATGAGTGGAAACCATTATTTAGCAACTTGGTTAACCAAGCTAATAGCGGTGAAATCCCACTCAGTAGAATTAATGATGCAGTAACGCGTATTTTACGCGTTAAAATGCGTGCAGGGTTATTTGATAAACCAAGCCCTGCGAAGCGTCCCCTGTCTGGAAAAACTGAAATTATTGGTAGTAGCGATCACCGTGCAGTGGCTAAACAGGCTGTACGCGAGTCTTTAGTATTACTTAAAAATAAGCAGCAGTTACTGCCATTATCACGTAAAATCAACGTATTAGTCGCAGGCATAGGGGCTGATAACATAGGTATGCAGTCGGGTGGTTGGAGCGTTACGTGGCAAGGTACAGGTAATAAAAACAGTGATTTTCCTGGTGGCAGCTCTATTTATGCAGGTATTAAAGATACTGTAGAGCAAGCTGGTGGCAGTGCAGCGCTGAGCGTTGAAGGGGAATATACTGCACGCCCTGATGTTGCCATTGTGGTGTTTGGTGAGCAACCATACGCAGAGGGTAATGGTGATGTTGATAACCTCGAATACCAGCGCGGTAATAAAAGCGACTTAGCGTTACTACGTAAGTTTAAAGATGCGGGAATCCCTGTTGTTTCATTATTTATAAGCGGTCGCCCTATGTGGGTTAATGCTGAGCTTAACGCCAGTGATGCGTTCGTTGCTATTTGGCTTCCAGGTAGTGAAGGCGATGCTATTAGCGATGTCTTGTTTAAAAATGCAGACGGCTCTATTAATCATGACTTTAAAGGCAAGCTATCGTTTTCCTGGCCTAATAATCCAATTGATAATGAAAACCGTAACGACGAAGCTTACAGCCCATTACTTCCTTATGGTTTTGGTTTAACTTACAACGATAGTAATGTCTTAAAAGATGACTTGGTGGAGCAAACTCAACAGACTGAAAAACTGGATGATTTAGTATTGTTTGAGCGTGCAATTAAAGCACCGTGGTCACTGGTTTTAAAAAGTGGTGAGCAACAAAAAACGGTGGCGAGCAGTCGCGAGTCATTAGGTGCGGTGAGCATCCAAACATTTGATAAAGAGGTGCAAGAAGATGCGCGCGCTATTCGTTTTAATGGCCAAGCAATGGCTGGGGTTAATTTAGCCGCTGCGTTTCCATCTGACTTACGCTCATACGTTGAGAGTAATGGCCAACTGCAAATGCAAATTAAAGTAGATAAAGCCGCGGCTAGTCCGTTATGGGTTGGTATGGGGTGTGGTGAGAGTTGTCAGGGTAAGTTTGATATTACTGATAACCTTGAGCAATCAGGTCAATGGCAAACATTAAACATCAACTTAAGTTGTTTTGCAGAGCAAGGTGTTGATTTAGCACAAGTGTTCACCCCTTGGCAGTTAAGCACGCAAGGTGATTGGCATGTATCTATTGCTAAGCTGGCTATTACAGCAAATGCTGTCGAGCAAAGTAGTGTTACTTGTAAGTAGTCAATAACCTATTAACAAACATCAATAAGCAGGTACTAAATGTACCTGCTTATTGCTTTAAAACCGCGTATACAAAAACCTACCAAATTAGTCCTTTCTTACTTTCATTCCATTCTATGTGATTGATTATATTCAGCTCAATAGTTATCATAAAAACATAATAAAACTGCATTCGCTTTTGCGTTAATTATTTGAGAGTATGCCGAAATATTAAAAGCGTTATGTAATTAACAGGTAAGAGAATGAATCAAATAAAGCTGGCTTCGCAGAACATACAGCCTTCAAAAATAGTCTGTGTGGGGCGCAATTACAGTGCGCATATTGCTGAATTAAACAACGAACACCCTGAGCAAATGGTAATTTTTAATAAGCCTAATAGCGCGATCACTAATACCTTACTCTCTTCCCATAACGGTGATACGTTGCATTATGAAACTGAATTATGCTTTGTGGTTAAAAATAAACAACTTGTGGGCGTAGGGGTTGGACTTGATTTGACTAAGCGAGCTTTGCAAAGCAGTTTAAAAGAAAAGGGCTTGCCGTGGGAACGTGCTAAAGCATTCGATGGCTCAGCATTATTTAGTGATTTTATTGAGTTAACGCCAGAAATGACATCGTTTATATTTGAATTACATATTGATGGCAAGCCGGTTCAACATGGTGATAGCCAACTTATGTTGTACCAACCTGCACAAATATTGGCTGAGGTTAGTCAGTTTATGAGCCTCGAAGAAGGCGACATTATTATGACTGGCACGCCTGCTGGCGTAGGGATGGTTAGTACTGGACGAGAGTTCAACGTTGCTCTTTATTCTGGTCAGCAGTGTTTATTGGAGCATCATTGGTCTGTGAGTCAAAGTTAAGGACATACTGAGTATAGGTTTTATTAAAGTCCTCAAAGTGTTCATTTAACCAGTATTTTTGGTTATTTTTGTATTGTTCAGAGACTAGAATGTTATTTTTTAGTGTGTGGTTAATTTTTTTAATTGCTTGTGATGCAAAGTCATTAGGGGCATTGGTGGCACAGCCAACCGCTATGGGGACTAATTTATTCTTATTTTGTGCAATTGCTAGGTTTACGATATTTGATTGATTACCTTTATTGAAGTAACTAGTTATAAATAGGTAATCAAGCGAATAATCTAAAGACCCATGCTTTAAGCGCTCCATTACAACACCGCTTTCATTATCACTACTCCAACTCATAGAAACATTGGAGTGAGTTAGTGAATTTTCAATAATATTGTTAATCTGCACAGAAAATCTGCGAGCATCAGCTTGACCGTAAGTAAAGTTCTCATCAGTAAGCAAACTAACTAAGTTTATAGGGATTCCATGTTTTGTGGTTAATTCAGGTGCTTTTGCTGCGGTAGTAATGATATTAAATGGGGGGTAAATAGACGTAGGTATTGAATATATAAACTGTTTATTTGCACTGTGCTTATAAATAGCGCATGGGAAACAGACGTTTTTACCTTCATCTATATATTTATTAATACGCTTTTGCGGTAAAACTAAGCGAGTATGTTTAACGCCTTTAATGGTTGAGATGAGTTGCTCAGTTAAATTATCACATAAGCCGGATTGGGAATCATCAGCATCTAAATGAAATGGAGGGGTTTTACTTTGTAGCCATAAAATTTCCTCTACCGGTTTAGCTATTAGAGTGTGACTATAAAGAGAAAAAATAACTAAAGTGCTCAGGCATAAAAAACGAAGAGGCAACATAACAAATAGATCGTCCTTGAAAATTTGCTGCGCATTATACCGATAATGTTTAAAAAATAAACATAAAGAATAGCAAAGAATCAACATTATTGAATAACATTTACCCTTTGCTTAATTTCATTAGTAAGGCATTGGATTATTTCTAAATATGATATCAATCGCTGATAACACGTCATCGCTCAGTGTTAGGTCAAACGCATCAATGTCTTCCTTTAATTGCGCCATAGTAGTGGCACCAATAATAGATGATGTCACTCCATCAACTTGATTACACCAAGCCAGCGCTAATTGAGCTGGGGTGATAGCGTGTGCATGGGCAAGTTCAACATACTCTTTGGTCGCCTGTTGTGATTGTGGCGTATCACGAAAAATACCGTTACGCTGCATAAATGTCCAGCGGGAGTCTTCAGGGCGTGCTCCATTTAGGTATTTACCGGTTAATAGCCCTGCGGCCAATGGTGACCAAGGTAAATAAGCAATATCTTCATGTACACATTGTTCTATTAAATAAGGCCAATCTTTGGCATGTACTAGGCTAAACTCGTTTTGGATTGACACCATTTTTGGCAAGTTATGCTCTTTTGATAAATTTAAAAATTGGCTAATTCCCCAAGGCGTATCATCAGAAAGCCCACAATGCTTAATTTTTCCTGCTTTAACACACGCATCTAACCCCTCTAAAATATCAAGCATATCAGCGGTGTGTTGTTCTGCATCGACATCAGTAAATTTAAGCATGCCAGGCCATTGCCTTGCAAAATGAGGAGTGCAACGATTTGGCCAATGTAATTGGTATAAGTCAATATAATCTGTTTGTAAGCGCTTTAGAGACTGATCAACGGCATCAATAACAGCTTGGCGAGTAATATCACCGCCATCACGGATCCATGAAAGCCCATTACCGGCAATTTTAGTTGCAATAACAATGTCTTTTCGTTTTTGTGAATTACGTGCTATCCAATTGCCTATAATTTCTTCTGTTTTACCGTAGGTATCGGGAGAGGGAGGAACAGCATACATTTCTGCTGTATCAATAAAGTTCACACCCTGCTCAAGCGCATAGGCTATCTGTTGGTCGGCATCATGCTGAGTGTTTTGTACTCCCCAGGTCATGCTACCTAAACACACTCTTGAAACGCTAACACCACTACTGCCTAATTGACTATATTGCATTGCTAATCCTAATTATTCGGTTTGAGAGTTTGCTTTTAAAGCCGATAACAATGGCTCAGTGATCGTGGCTTTTTGGCCTGTTTTAAAGTCAAACATCACCACTTTTGACATGCCGGTGGTTGTTATCGCGTTTTGCGCATGACTAAACACACTGTAGTTCATTACAAATCGGTCAGATTTAATATCACTAATGGTAATACCTACGCTCAATGTGTCGGGAAAGGTAACGGGACGCTTATAGCGAATATTATTTTCACTGATCACAGGCCCCGTGGCTTTAGCATTAATAGTATCAAATAAATTTAATTTATTTAAAAAATCGATTCTGGCTATTTCAAAATAACGCAGGTAAACACAGTTATTAACATGCTGTAGGGCATCCATATCGCCCCATGCTACAGTGATATCGGTATGAATAGGGTGTTGTTGTTTAAACGTTTCCATGTATTTATTGCTCTTAGTTTTAAAGCATTTAGATTAGCAATATGGTCGGATGAGCTCAAGGGAATTATAACTAGGGATGGAGCTACTCTGTATTGCCCTCATGGATATAAATAAGGGACGTAAGCAGGACATGGAAGCTTTGCGCTTTTTTTATTTAAACAATTAGGCTATAAACCTCGCGCCGTGAGTAAACTGCCTCAGATTGAACAAACCTTAACCTTAAAAGAACAACAGTACTAAATAAAAACCCTTGAGTAAAAATTGTACCTCTTTAAATTCATGGCTATAGTAACTATTAACACACAAGGAGATAACTATGCAGAATATAATTAATTGGTTATTGGCATGCACCGTTTTTATAGCGTCGTTTACTTGTTACGCTATGGGTAATGAGGCTGGGGCAATTGTTTTGATTTTATTAGGCTTTTCTTTAGAAATTTTATTTTGGATGTATTGTTTTAATAAGCCAAAGAAAAGTAAACGCTCTTTTTAAGCAATAACATGCTTGCTAATTAAAAGTGATTCCACAATAATGGCTGTATAAATAAACAGTTGTTATTGTGTGATGAAAAAGTTTATTCATATAGATATGGACTGCTTTTATGCGGCCGTAGAAATGCGCGACAATCCTAAGCTTGCAAGCGTACCGCTGGCAATTGGCGGAAATAGTCGCCGTGGAGTGATCTCTACCGCTAACTATATTGCTAGAGAGTATGGGGTGCGCTCTGCTATGTCTAACTATCATGCCAAACAGCTTTGCCCTGACTTAGTTATTGTGCCTGGCAGAATGGCTGTTTATAAACAAGTATCGACACAGATCCGCGCCATTTTTAACCGCTATACTGACCTTGTAGAACCTCTTTCGCTTGATGAAGCATATTTAGATGTGAGCCATAGTACTGCTTTTAAAGGTAGTGCAACGTTAATTGCTGAGCAAATTCGTACCGATATTTTTAATACCACAGGACTGACTGCATCTGCAGGGATTGCCCCAATTAAATTTATAGCCAAAATTGCTAGTGATGAAAATAAGCCCAATGGCCAATTTGTAGTATTGCCTGAGCAGGTTGACTCGTTTTTAGCCCAATTGCCATTAGGTAAAATTCCAGGGGTGGGTAAAGTAACTCTAGAAAAGCTTAATTTAAAAGGGTTATACACGGGGCAAGATGTGCGCGAAAAAGGGGCTAATTGGATGCAACAGCATGTGGGTAATTTTGGTGTGTCGTTATATCAAAAGTGCATGGGTGAGCATATAGGGCGCGTTTCCACCGAGCGGGTACGTAAGTCATTGAGTGTGGAACATACTTATGAATACAACAAAAACAGCCTAGATGAATGCCTTGAACAATTACCGCAACTGTTAGATGAACTCGTGGTTCGATTAAATAAACAGCAACTACAACATAAAATTAATAAATTAAGTGTTAAAGTTAAATTTGCTAATTTTGTAGTGACCTCAGCAGATCAAGCTGCGCATCAATTAAACACGGCTATTTTTAAAGAGTTACTCGCCAAAGCCTATCAACGTGGATTACAACAACCGGTGCGCTTATTAGGAATTGGCGTGGGTATTAAAAATCAACCAGAGCATAATTTACAGCTCAGTATTTTAAATGTGTAAAACGTGTAACTCCAAGTTGCCAGTAAATATGCAGGTTATCGCAGTTCACTGGTTATAAATTGCTAAATAAATAATAATAGGGACTACGTTTTCTAACAGGATCCTTTTTTATGGCATATCCAAAAGCAGTACTGGCTAAGCCGGTAAGTGCAAGCCTAGATTGTACATCGCATGATGCACTTATTATTATCAGCAACGACTTTTCTCATTTACCAAATACGCCACTGCGTGATGCAATTTTAGACCAAGCCCAAGTAGACTCTCGCATAGGCAATCAAGTCACCTTGTTAGTGATTGCCGGTAAACGTGTCGTGTTAGCGCCAACAGGCCCTTTAAACAGAGATTATGACGACGTTCGTCGTTATTTTGATGCAGCCAAATTAGCCATTAATGAGGCAAAAGCATCAGGTAGTGTTAACCCTGCTATTTATTTACCCGCTTTAAATACGGATAGCCGTTATCAACATGCTCTTGAAGTGGCTTACTTAGGCGCATGCCAAGCATTATGGCAACCCCTAGAAGCGCGTGAGTTTCATGGTCAAGGTATTGAACCTATTACTCAAATAGGCTTAATTGATGCCAATGAGCAAACAATCAAAGCAGTCAATGCGTTAGCTGCGGGGCAATATGCCGCACGTGATTTATGTGGCACCGAGCCTGAACGCATGGCCCCCCCACGTTTTGCTGATTATTGTACTGAGTTATTTGAAAACAGTGCGGTGAGCGTTGATGTGATTGATGATTTAGCTGCCATTGATAAGCATTACCCCATGCTAAGTACCGTTGCTCGCGCATCGTATGCGGTAGAGCGCCATCATCCACGCGTTGTTAAACTTGAATACGTGCCTGAGGGCGAAGTAACCCGAACACTGATGTTTGTTGGTAAAGGTTTAGTCTATGACACGGGCGGTGCAGATTTAAAAGTCGGTGGTTTTATGGCGGGCATGAGCCGCGATAAAGGCGGTGCGGCCTCGGTTGCTGGATTTATGAAAGCAGTAGCCGATTATCAGCCTAAAGGGGTTAAAGTGATTGCCTTTTTAGCGGTTGTACGTAACTCCATTGGTTCAGATTGTTTTGTCCCTGATGAAATAATTACTAGCCGTGAAGGTGTGCGAGTACGTATTGGTAATACCGATGCCGAAGGGCGTTTAGCTATGGGGGATTTACTTAGTGAAATGAAAGATTTAGCTAAAAATGAAATAAATCCAACGTTGTTTACAGTGGCAACCTTAACAGGGCACGCTGCGCGCGCGATGGGGCCTTATGGCGCATATGTTGAGAATGGGCCCGCGCGTAGTGCTAATATTTCACGCCAATTAGCCGATTGTGGTGATTTATGGGCTGACGGTGCTGAAGTGTCGCGTTCACGCCGTGAAGATTATGATTTTATAAAACCACGCACTTTAGCTGACGATGTGCTTTCTAGTAATAATGTGGCTTCTGCTGTCACTGCGCGCGGCCATCAATTCCCTATGGCATTTTTAGCTGTGGTAGGTGGATTAGATAAGCATGGCAGTGAATCTACTTTACCACTTCCTTATGTACATATGGATATTGCTGGTAGTGGCGTTGAAGGCGGCGACTGGCAACATGGTAAACCAACTGCAGCGGCAGTTAGCAGTTTATTTGCCCGCTATTGTTTATAATTTTCTATAAATAATCCTAAAAAGCCCTGAAAATCAGGGCTTTTTAATTGGTGGAAGATATTTATTACCCGGAGTTAAGGTTAACTAAGCTTAAAGCGCGATACCACGCTTGATAACTCAACACTGCTTTGTTTGAGTTTGTCGCTAGCGCGAGTTAAATCTTTGGTGTTACCCAATGATTGCTCAGTAGATTGTGATAAATCGTTAATTCTTAAATTCACCTCGTCTGCGGCTGATGTTTGCTGCTCTGTGGCGCGAGCAATTTGGCCGTTCATATCGGTGATCACCGATACCAGCCTGTCTATTTCATCAAGTGATTCATTAGCTGAAGAGGCTTGTTCAACCGTAGAAATAGAAATCTCTTGGCTAGATTTTACCGCTTCAACTGCAGCTTTAGCCCCTTCTTGCAGCTTAGCTATCATAGCTTGAATCTCATCAGTGCTTTTACCTGTCCGGCTGGCAAGTGTTCTTACTTCGTCGGCTACAACTGCAAAGCCTCTTCCATGTTCACCTGCTCTTGCTGCTTCAATAGCTGCGTTTAGCGCTAACAGATTGGTTTGTTCAGCAATGCTTCTAATAACATCAAGTACCGAGCCAATATTATTACTCTCTTGAGCAAGGTCGGCGGTCACTTTGCTCACGGTTTCTATATTACTAGAGAGGGTTTCAATGGCGGTAATGGTTTTCGACACTACATTTTTACCCGTTGATGCATTACTAGCAGCATCATTTGCGGCTTGCTCAGCAGCTTCGGCATTACGGCTAACATCATGAATTTGATGAGTCATTTGCTCCATTGCCGCGGCTACTTGGGTGCTACTGTCGTTTTGAAGCTCAATAAACGACTGGCTGGTTTTGCTAGAATCATCGACTGCATGGGCATGCTCGTTTACATCGTTTGCGCTTTTGGCAACCAGCACCAAAGACTCCCTAATTTTAGAGACAAACAAGTTAAATGACCGCGACAGCTGAGATATTTCATCATTGCCATTTTCGTTGAGAGTACGGGTTAAATCCCCCTCACCTTGAGAGATATCTTTCATCATTTCTGCTGCTAAACGAGTCGGCGTTAAAATACTGCGACCAATAAAGTAGCTAAAAAGTACGACAACGACGATCATAATCATTACATTGATAACGATAATAGTACGTTGCTGCGAAAAGGTGTTGTCTATGGTATCAAGGTAAACGCCCGAGCCGATGATCCATTGCCATTGATTAAAGCCTTTTACATACGCAATTTTATCTACGGGTTTGTCGCTGCTGGGTTTTGGCCACTTGTAAGGCACATAGCCTTCGCCGGATTTTTTAACAACATCAACCATTTCAACAAATAAAGGGGTGCCATCAGGGTCTTTATTATTCGTTAAATCTTTCCCTTCAAGGGCTGGTTTAATTGGGTGCATTACCATGGCTGGCTGATAATTGTTGATCCAAAAATAGTTAGTATCATCGTAACGCAATGAGCGTATTGAGGCCATCGCTTGAGATTGTGCTTGTGCACGAGTGAGTGTTTGACTTTGTTCAAGCGCTGCGTAGTGTGTAATGATGCTATAAGCAGTTTCCACCACATTTTTAGTTTTTAGATATTGCTCATTTTTAAGCGATTTATATTGATTACTTAAACTTGAAATACTCAATACAATTAAACCAAAAATTACAATTCCTACTAAAATGGCTAAACGTTGAAATATAGTAAAACGACGGAGGTTTGGCATATGCATGTTCCCGTATTAGAGCATTATTTCTCTTAAATAAGCATAGTTAAAATATAGGCTAATACGGTTTTATTTTCCTTATATTGTATTTTTAATACTCTCTTTATTAACTAGTATGCGTAAATACAATAAAAAGGATAGGCCGAACTTTTACTTAACGGGTGCTTATAATGAATTTAATTATTGTTTGTTGACGTTTCAATATAGCTTATCTGCATAAAAAAAGGCTGATACTTGTATCAGCCTTTAGTCGAATAATTAACCCAGTTTTAGTTACTTTGTATTAAAATTACGGTTAAAGAAGTTTGTAATAGTTTGATGTAAATGAGTTTGAACTTGTTTACCGCGAAGGCTATGTTTTGAGCCCGGGTAAGTCATCATTTCAAACTGTTGATTGTTATCTTGCAGCTGTTTAAACAATTTAGTGGCATGGGTAAATAATACGTTGTCATCGGCCATGCCATGGTAAATCATTAATGGGCCTTTTAAGCCTTCAGCGTATGGGAACACAGCACTGTCGATATAGCCTTGGGCATTAGTATCTGGGTGACCCAAATAGCGCTCGGTGTAATGGGTGTCGTATAGAGCCCAGTCGGTAACCGGAGCACCAGATACACCCGCGCTAAAGTAATCGCCTGCTTTAAACATAGTCATCAGCGCCATATAACCGCCATAGCTGTGGCCATAAATACCAATGCGAGCAGGGTCTACGTAATCAAGGGTACGTAAAAACTCAACGCCTTTAATTTGATCCGCCACTTCTACAACGCCTAAGTGCTTATAAATTGCATCTTCAAACTTTTTACCGCGATTGTAAGATCCTCGGTTATCGAGTTGAAAAATTACATAACCTTGTTGCGCCATGTATTGAAAGTATAAGTTTTTGCTGCGCCAGCTATTGGTTACTCGCTGAGCATGAGGACCACCGTAAACGTTGACAATAACCGGATGCTTTTTACCCTTTGCCATGTTTGCTGGTTTAAATAAACGGTAATGCATAATTTGGCCGTCTTCAGCGGTAATTGTTCCGTATTCGGGCTGGGCTAAATCAGTTAGATACGGGGTAAGTGGGTGAGAGTCATCAAGCTTATTCTCTTCAAGCCACGTAATAAACTCACCATTAATTTTGCGCAGTGCAGCTGAATTTGGCTTATTAACCGATGAGCTATTATCAATGAAAGTTTTATTATCTTTCGCTAGAACGACATTATGGTATTGGCCTTTTTCAGTAATGCGCTTCATAGCCCCTTTTTTAAATAAAGGCGCACTGTATAAATGGCTCTCTAGCGGGGTATCTTTACGTGCAGCAAAGTAAACAACGCCATTTTTTTCATCTATCCCTTTTAGGCTATCTACGACCCAATCACCTGCGGTAATCTGGCGGATAAGTTGGCCGTTATTACGATATAAATAAAGGTGCTTAAATCCATCGCGCTCTGAGGCCCATACAAAATGCTTTTTATCTTTTAAAAATTCAAGGTCAAAATGCAAGTTGATCCAGGTATCACTTTTTTCAGTTAAAGCAACGGTTTGCTGTTTTGTTTTAGTGTTGTAAAAACGTAGTTCTAAGTTATGTTGCGAGCGGTTTTGCCATTGATAAGAGAGCGTATTGCTGTCGTTTAGCCACTTAGCGCGGGCAATATAAATATCTTTATCGTCGCCTAAGTCAATCCAGTCAACTGCTTGATCATTAAGCTTTACCACCCCAAGTTGAATGTCAACATTATTGGTGCCAGTAAATGGATAACGCTGGTTAAATAGTTTTACTTCATCAGCATAAATTTCGTTACGAATCGCTTCTTGAACAGGGCTTTCATCAACGCGAGTAAAGGCGATTTTAGATTCATCATTTGCCCACCAATAACCGGTCATACGGCTCATTTCTTCTTGCGCCACAAATTCGGCCATGCCGTTTTTAATTACGCCACCGCCATCTTTACTTAACTGAATTTCTTTACCTGAAGCCAGCTCTAGTGCATATAGGTTTTGCTCTCGGATAAAGGATACGAAATTTCCTTTTGGAGAAAAACGCGCATCGGTTTCAAATGCGTCTGTGTTAGTCAGCTTTTTACTATTTTTAGCATCTAAGTCATAGTAATAAAGATCGCCATTAAGAGGGAATAACAGTGCTTTCCCATCTTTTGACCATTTATATTCAAGGATACCTTTTCCAAAAATACGTTGGCGTTCGCGGCGTGCTTTTTCTTCATCGGAGAGATTTTCTGGGCCTGAAAATAACTGCGCCGAATTAACTAACAACCGGTTGGTATTATCTTTTAAATTATATTCCCATAAATCGTAGCGGTTATAGTCATCGGTTTTACCTTGTAAGTAGGTAACCCGGCTACCATCAGGCGAAAACTTAAGTTGTACCGGAGATTTGCCTGCTAAGCTCGGATCATCAAATATACGCTCAAGCGTTAGCGGCTCAGCTTCTGCGCTTAATGCGCCCGCGAGTAGGGGAATTGCCAGTGAGAGGTGTTTTAGTTTTTTTAACACAGGATTGCCTTTACTTACATAAAATTATCTCGATGGTAAAGCACAAGCGTGTGCAACTGCAACTAAATGCTATAAAGTGTGCGGTAAAATAATCTAAGGACTTTAACATGAGCAAAACATCATTTACCTTAGCACCTGAACTGAAAAGAGATTGTATTGAACTGGCTGATTGGCCACTTTGTAAGGTGTTACTATTAAACGACAGCCAATATCCTTGGTTTGTATTGGTCCCCAGAATAGCGGGCTTAAAAGAGATTATTGATTTAACCGAGCAGCAACAAATTACTTATTTACACGAGTCAGCGAAACTCAGTCATTTGTTAATGGAGGTGTTTAATCCTGATAAGTTAAATGTAGCCGCGTTGGGTAATATGGTGCCACAACTACATATTCATCATATCGCGCGTTTTAAAACAGATATTGCGTGGCCTGCGCCGGTATGGGGCAAGTTTCCGAGTGTGCCTTATACTCATGAGCAGATAGGGCAATTAAAAGCGCATTTTTAAAAATCAAAATGAGTTACTTTGAGGGGATAGTATGAAATTAATCAAACAACTCTGTACAAGTGTATTTATTGCAGCCATTGCAGTGTCAGCATTGATAGCGGGCGAGCAGCCAGTAGCTGTAGATGTGGTAAATAACGCTAATATTAAAAACTTTGCAGCACATAACAACTTAGTTTTTTCAGCAGCGCAACCGACTGATGAGCAGTTTAAGCAACTATCGCAAGCTAAGGTGAAGCACGTTATTAATTTACGTGCAGCAGATGAGCAAGACTGGGATGAAGGCGCGTTAGTCAATTCTTTAGGAATGAATTACCACGCAATTGAGATTGCAGGTGCACAAGATGTAAACATCGACAATGCAAAAAGATTAGCTAGCCTTTTAGAAGAACTTAAAGGTGAGTCAGTGGTTGTTCATTGTGCGAGCAGTAATCGTGTTGGTGCGCTAATGGCTATTTCAGCCCATCAACAAGGTGCAGATATAGAGTCTGCGGTTGAAACCGGTAAGCAGTGGGGAATGGCAAGCCTTGAGCCGGTTGTTCGTAAAGTGATGAGTGATAAATAATTCAAATAATAAAAAAAGCGTTACAGTGTAACGCTTTTTTTATGTGAGCTAATTTAGCGCATATTAATTAAGGCCAAGTACATCTTTACCTTGTTTGAAGGTTACATCTACAGGGATGTTCGCTTTGCTTAACTTTTCTAAATCTTTAGCTAGTTCCGCTTTAATATCGCCATGAGTTGCAATCAGTTGATCAACTTTTTCGTAATCACCGTCACCTTGCAGGGTTAAAATAAGGCGCGATAATTTAGCCATAGCGTCGCCCATTTTATCCATGTTAATGCTATACAAGCCGTCTTCATTTTTAGAGAAGGCACCTTCTTGAGCAAAAAAGTTAAAGCGGATCATATTTGCTTTACCATGTGCACTTGAAGCACCAAAGCGCACTGAGCGGAAAATACCCGCCATAAAAGTGGTGTAGTAATCTTCTAACGTCCCTTCAGTGATTTCCCCTTTTTTAAGTAACTGTTCAACCATGTATAAACCAAGAATATCGGCTTTACCTTCTTCCAAGGCGCTAGCGTGCTCTTGAAGTGATTGGCGAACAGTACCTTTACCCGTTATGGTGTTTTTAATTCCTAAACCGTGAGCTACTTCATGGAACATAGTGTTAGCAAAAAATGCATCAAAGGTAATGTGTTTACGTTGCTCTGGCACAATTAACTGCTCTGCGATAGGGACTAAAATTTTATCAAACTTCGCTCGCATTGCATTTTTAAGCTGTAAGCGACGTGTGCCTTTTTCTAGCTGGACTTGCTCATCATTGGGTAAGTTAATTGCAATGGTTTTACTGCCGGCATTTGAGTGCCCAGCATAATAAACAACATCGTAGGCATTTAAGTCAGCATCTGATCCTGGTACTTCTTGCTTATACTTGCTATCTACAGGTAAACCTTTTTGTAGTTCAGGTAAAAAGGCAGCAAATTTAGCCAGGCGTTCGCTCCATTTTAAATCTTTAATTAGTACATACGATTCATAGGCAGCACGGTAACCAAATAATTGGTCTTCGTAGTTTTCAATTGGGCCAATAACAACATCGATAGGATTATTTTTCATATCCATCCAAGCAAAGTCAGAGGCTTGGAAATCATCGCTTTGTATTGCGTCAGCTCGTAAGTTTAGGTAGTTGGCAAATTCTTTGTCGTCAGCTAATTTGCTAGCGTCTCTAAGTAACTTAGCTGCTTGGGCAAGTTCTACGGCATATTCTTCTGAATAAGGCGTGCTGTATAAATTACCTAGTTCATCGCGTTTAATAAGTGAGTAAAGCCCTGTTTTATCTTTTACATCAGCGTTATTAAGCTCTTCTTTGGTGATGTCGGCCGGATAAAAACCTGCCCCAAGCGGCTTTTCTTTGTAGCCAGATAAAAATACTTCATCGCCATTTAAGCGATCCCATGGGCCGTAGTTTATATCTGCAAACTGACGTACTTTTTCATCATCTAATTGTGCTAAAAAGCTTTGTTTATCTTCACCAAATGCTTGTTTCCAAAATAAATCGTCCATAATTTTTGAAGCATCAATAAGCTTGGCAACCATGGCTTTTTGGTTCTCAGATAAGTGTGACAAATCGCTTTGTAAGCTAAAGTCTGTGTATATGTCTAAGCGTTGACGGTCAATATTAACGAGTGTTGGCCCTGAAGGCGCTTGAGAAGCCGTTGGCGCTGAGCTTTGCGGCGTATTGTTTGAAGACGGTGCTTGCTCAGAACAGGCACTAAGAAAAACGATGCCAGAGAGCAGTATTGCTTGGCTAATTTTATTTAAGATCATTATATTGCCTTTAAAAAGTCTATTTTATAACTTGTATACTGTAAGTTAAGGTACTGAATGAGTATTAGTGTGCCTTAGCATGCTTGCATTAAAGCAAAACATACTAGCAAATAGCAAGTATTAGACGTTAGAGTGCACTAATGAGGGGCCGCTGGTAAATAATCAATAATTATCTACAATTCTTTCTATTTTAGGTATATGTTTAATACTACTAAGCTTTGAAATAATTAATAATATAAGACTTGCTGTAAAGTGTAGGTCATTAAGCAAAGGGATATTTTATGTCTACAGAAAATGCCTTACTCACTATTTTAGTTGACAGAATTAACAACGACACACTGGTGTTGCCTACGTTACCTGAGGTAGCGATTAAGGTTCGCCAAGCCGCAGATAACCCCGATGTTAATTTGATGCAAATGTCAGATGTGATAGCACATGATCCTGCATTGTCGGCGCGGATGATCAAAGTCGCAAATAGTGCAATTATGGGCCGAGCTGTAAAGGTGTCTAACTTGCACCAAGCCGTTACACGTATTGGGCTTAGGCAAATAAAAAATATTGCCACAGCCATGGCGATGGAGCAGTTATTTGTATCTAACAACGAGTTAATAAAAGGCTACATGGGAAAGGCGTGGCATAAAACGCTGCATGTGGCCTCGCACTCTATTTCATTAATGGAGTTTTACTTAAAAAGAAATACCCATACATCGCTAAATCGCGATGCCATTACATTAGCTTCATTAGTTTATAATATTGGGGTGTTACCCATTTTAACTGAAGCAGAGCGTCACCCTGAAGTGTTTGCAAGCCCCAGCTTTTTAGCCCATGCGATTCAACGTTTAAGTGGTAAAATTGGTGGTTCAATCATGAAAGCGTGGGAATTTCCTGATGTGTTTGTTGAGGTCGCGCAGCACTGGGCAGATGTGAATCATCGTACTGCTGAGGTGAGTTATATCGACTTCATTCGTGTTGGTGCAATCCTTGAGGGAACCTTACAAGTATCTGATAAGTCAGCAGCGCTGCAAACGTATATTGATAAAGGCATATTTTCTTCATTAGAAATGTTAGAGAGTGAAGAGTATTTGCATATGGTTGAAGACGTAAAAGAAATGTTTAGTTAATACCAATTTTATTAAAAACATGATTATTCTAGCGTATTAAATAATCCGCTACCTGCGTTAAAAATTATTTATATAGAACAACTATATATCATAATTTTTGCCTTGTTATCGACTTATTTCTTTGTCGCTATAATAGATCACTAATTTAATGTAATTGGTATAACTTGTTTTTGAACAATAAAAAGCACGATTAATATCGTGCTTTTATTTTTAATACTATTTAATAAAGCTTTTACGCTAAATCGTCAGCATCACCTAAGCCCTGTGTAAGCTCTTCTAGCAATTGCTTAATTTCTTCAGATGCAAGAATAAAATCAGCATCTAGTTTAACCGCCATATCTTCTTTAGGAATATCGGCATTTTCTTCTTTAAGTGTTTCTGAATAGCTTAAACGTTTAATTGAGCCATCGTTTTGTAGCATAAATTTAACGCGCTCTTGCCAATCAAGGGCAAGCTTAGTAACGCGCTTACCACTTTCAAGGTGCGACTTCACTTCGTCACACGATAGGTCATGGCCTTTGAGTTTTACCTGAGCACCACTGTCATCAGCTTCTTCAAGTTCAGCGTCTGATCCAATTGCAAAGCCCTCTGGAGTACTAAAGTTAGTAAGCCAGTCAGTTAAAAATACGTCTAAATCATAATTAGCAAACGCAGGAACAACGGGTAATGTCCCTAATGATTTACGTAATAGAGCAAGTAGTTCCTCTGCTTTATTAAAGCTTGCACTATTAACTACCACCCACCCATTTTCTTGGTCTATAAAAGCAAACTGCAAGCTCGATTTTTTAAATGCTTGTGGCAATAAGGTGTGTAAGATGTTTTCTTTTAGTTCATCTTTTTCTTTTTTCTTTACTGGGCGATTTTCTTCGGCTTCAATCTGATCAACTTTTTCTGCTACCAGCTCATTTATTACCGAGGCTGGTAATACTTTTTCTTCACGTTTAGCGCACACTAAAATACTTTTTTGTGAGAAATGAGAAAGAGTTTCACCATGTTTACCAAATGCTTTTGTCCAACCAAATGTTGCCAACTCTTGGCCAGTACAAGGACGAAATAGATCTTGCTCTAATGCCTTATCAAAGTCTTCTTGTGTGTATGAAACGTCTTGTTTAAAGCGATAGCATATAAGGTTACTAAACCACATAGGGGAATGATCCATTTAAAAAATTTGTGCAATCATAGCAATAAAAGCCGCTTCTAGAAACGGCTGATTTAGCTTAATCGAGTTTAAAAAGTGGCAGGGGAGATGACATGTTTTTAGGGAACGAAATACGGTAGTGTAACCCTTGCCCAGGCTCACTACTTACTTCAATTTTACCATTGAGCGTTTGTTTTACTAAATTAAAAATAATATGGGCACCTAAGCCGCTGCCACCCTCATCACGCTTGGTGGTAAAAAATGGGTCAAATAAACGCTTTAGTTGAGCCGGTTTTAAACCTAAACCGTTATCTTGATAATTAATGATGAGGTCGTTTTCATCAGTATTTACATCTATGGTGATTTGGCCGCTGTTTATATTTTCAAAACCATGCACTAATGAGTTCATAATTAGGTTCGTAAATATTTGACTAATGACTCCCGCAGGTAAGTTAATAATTAAATCATCTGGGCAATGTAGACGAATGCTGTGAGATGTTTTTTTAATTTGTGGGTGCAAAGAGCGTATAACTTCGTTGATGTAGTCTTTAAAATTAATTGTTCTTAGAGCTTCACTGGCCTGATCTACCGCAATTTGTTTAAAGCTGGTTATTAAATCTGAGGCACGTTCTAAGTTGTGAGAGAGTAGTTGAGCGCTTTGCGCTGCATCATTAATAAAGCCTTCTAAAGCCGCAGACGATAATGATTTATTTTTATACGCAGTTTCTATTTCGGTTAATCGCTCTTGTAAAAAAGAGGTGGCAGTAACGCCAATACCAATAGGGGTATTAATTTCATGAGTGATCCCCGCCACTAAGCCGCCTAATACCGCCATTTTTTCTGAGCCAACCAGTTGCTCTTGCGCAAAGCTTAATTCATCGAGCGAGCTTTGCAGCTGAGTTTGCTTGCTTAACAGTTCTTGTTCGGTTTGCTTTCGTAAATCGACTTCTTCTGTTAATACTGCTTTTTGTCGCTCTAGTTCATATTTTTGTTGCTGTAGATCGATCATTGCTTGGCTTAAATTTGATGTTTTACGCGCAACATCCTGTTCAAGTTGTAAGTTTTGTTGATCCAGTTTTTGATTGCTTTCAATTAGGTCATGCTGAGTTTGTTTTAACTCTTTTTTATACTCAACAACCTTCGAAATCAGATTGTTAAAAGAGCGTTCCATTACTTTAAGCTCGTTATTTTCATCGGTGACTATTTTAACCTGTTGACCATCAAGCTCTTCTAACTCAAGGTATTCAATTTGCTCGGTTAATTGAGTAAGGGGCTCGGTGAGTAACTTTCTAAATGCAATTAAAAATAAGATGATTAAAAAAGTTGTTTTAATCATGGCATTACCAATCAAAAAGTAGATAGAGAGCATAATGCGACTAAAAATTACATCGCGACTAGAAAATAAAGTAACATCGCCTACTTGCGTTGCTCGTCCTGAAAACTCAAAAATAAGTGGAAATGTATAGCCAAATAAACCGGCTTTGGTGTCCTCTACCATGACATCTTCTTGCACAAGTTGCTGACTGTAAAGATTGTGAATATTTAGTGCGCGGCCTAATTGAGAAATAATAGCGCCATTATCGTCACGAATAATAACCCCCTCAACCATAGGTATATCGAGTAACCCCTCTGCGGTTGTGGTGGTTTGCTTTATATTTAGCTCCCAAATTGCTCTGGTTAAACTTCTACCAAAGGTCTTTTGTAATGTGCCAAGTTCATCGCGTATGTAATCTTTAGTATTGACGTACTCTGCGAAAATTTGCCCGCAGGTCACCACAAAGGTCAGTATAAAATAAACTGATAAAACCCGAGTGAGTAACTTTGTTGAAAGACTTTTTTGCGGCATGGGAGGCTTATATTTCCTTAAATTATTCAACTGTTAATGTACGCTTATAAACATTAGTTAATAAATGATTAAAAATAAACATATATTTTATAATATTGCTATTTAGCGTTGTTAAATAAGCAATCATTCTGTTCTATATGTATTGGGTTTCTATTTGAGAACCGTTGGTTTGGATAGGCTGTTTTTTACTTGGAAATAGTTAATTTACTAGGGTCTGTTGATCTTTGCGGATTAGAATTTGTTCAAACTAGGGGCTGTTTAATCGCGGCGCGAGGTTTGTAACCTAGTGGGCTAAGTAAAAACCGAGCAACAAAGAGTAAATCGCCCCTAGGCAGAACCCTTAGGGCAGCGCCTGTTTGGCATTGATGCTACGTTATCGCCTATTTATGGGGAATAACCACACCACATAGGCTCCGCCTTGCCTAAATACCAAACAAACTGCTGCAAATTCAACCTTGAAAGATCAACAGACCCTAATTTGTATTGTGCAATTAAGCATTTTATTGATAACGTTAATAAAAGTTACAATAAATAATCTGCTCGTTGCTAATTTGGTTATAATTTTGACTGTTGCGGATTGGGCAACCAACTAATTTTACAGTGGGTTTAGGTGTTTTGTATGAGTTTAATTAATGAGTCATTATGATGCGTTTTTCTATTTTAGTCTGTGATGATTCCACCGTTGCTCGCAAACAGGTAATGCGCTGTTTAAAAGAATGTATTGATGCCGATATTCAGCAAGCAACTAACGGTAAAGAGGCGTTGGAGCAATTGCGTCAAAGGCATTTCGATCTCCTGTGTCTTGATTTAACCATGCCTGAAGTTGATGGTATTGAAGTACTTGAGCAAATCAAAATTTCTAAAATAGAGTCTTATGTATTAGTGATCTCTGCTGATATCCAACAAAAAATGCAAGCACGTGTCGCGCAACTAGGCGCAATCGATTTTATTCATAAGCCAATTAATAAAACGCAACTGAGTACAGTTTTGCATAAGTTTGGCATTTATTAATAAAATTCATGATGAAAAAGACTGTTTTATCTGCTAATTTAAGGTTGACAGAATAGCCTGTGTTAAGGCAGTCTTAAGCTTATGAAAACATTTAGTCTTGTAACGACCATTATTATTACAACCACCATTCTTACTGGATAGTGGCATAGGTCGGTGCAACAAATTTAAAGGCCTGTGTTCACTTAGAACACAGGCCTTTTTTCGTTTTATGGAATGAGGAAACATAAAAAATGCGCGTATTAAAATTTGGCGGCTCATCGCTCGCTGATTTTGCCTGTTTAGAGCAAGTTGCTGCACTCGCTAAGGCACAATTAAAAGATGAAATGTTACTGGTACTGTCAGCCCCAGGTGGCATGACTGACTCGTTAGTTAATTTAGCTAGTATTGCAGAGCAGGGGCATGACTTTAGCGAACAATGGCATTCACTGACTAGCCGATGCAACATGCTCAAAGCAGCGGTAGAGGAAAAGCAAGGAGCAGTTCAAAACTGGCCTGACTTTAACGAACTTAAAAATAAGCTTGATGGTATTGCACTGATAAAGTGCTGCCCTGATCAGGTCAGAGCGTTCATTATTAGCTTTGGTGAGCGTGTTAGCGTATCGCTAATGCAAAGTCTATTAGCCGATCATAACGCGCATTATTTACAAGCAACAGATTGTATTGTTTCAACCGGCGGATACATAGACGCAGAAGCGGATTTAGTGGCCAGTAAGGCACGTTTTCAAGCCGTGTTAAAAGAATCCCCTGCGACGGTTTACATTATGCCTGGTTTTACTGCAAGTAATGATGAAGGGGAGCTCACAACGCTTGGTCGTAATGGATCTGACTACTCGGCGGCGATTGCTGCGGCGTGTTTAGAGGCGCAAGTGTGCCAAATATGGACTGACGTTGATGGTGTATACAGCGCCGATCCGCGTTATATCAAAAAAGCCACTAAGGTTGATTTCCTATCTTATAAAGAAGCGATGGAACTTTCTTATTTTGGCGCTAAAGTATTGCACCCTAAAACTATCTTACCGTGTGCAAAAGCAGGGGTGCCATGCGAAATTAAAAACACCCATAACCCAGATGCGCAAGGCTCGCTAATTAGTAACGATACGGTATCTGATGAACCAGTAAAAGCACTCTCAAGCCTACAAAATTTAGCTATGCTAACCGTTTCAGGCCCAGGCATGAAAGGTAAAGTAGGCATGGCATCTAAGGTATTTAATGCATTGGCACATGATAACGTGTCAATTGTACTCATTACCCAGTCATCATGTGAATTTAGCATTAGCTTTTGTGTGCATGAAAGCGATTTAAATCTAGCGTTAAGTGCGTTGCAAGTAGCCTTTGACTTAGAGTCAAAAGCGGGGCTCATTGAGCCGGTAAATGTGCAACGTAATTTAGCAATAGTAACGTTAGTCGGTGATAACATGCGTGCCCATAAGGGGTTAGCGGCTAAGTTTTTTGCATCGCTTGCACAAGCGCAAGTAAACATTGTTGCCATAGCGCAAGATTCAACAGAAAGTGCTATTTCAGCCGTTATTGATGGTGAATTATGTAATGACGCGGTTAAAATTTGCCATGAAAACTTCTTTACTCATGTGCCTTCAATTGATGTGTTTTTATTGGGCTGTGGCTTAGTCGGCCAAGAGCTAATTAACCAACTTGAGCGTCAACAAGCATGGCTTGAAAAGCGTAATATTAAATTAAACCTATATGGTGTTGCCAACTCTCGTCAATTACACCTTGATGGTGAGGGGATTGCGTTTGATGATTGGCAGCAAAAACTGGCGCAGTCAGAGCAAGCGTTTGATTTAAAACTGGTCGAGCAGTTTGTTAAGCAAAATCATTTAGTTAATCCAGTGCTAGTTGACTGTACTTCATCAGATGCCTTGGCTGCACAATATGTAGATTTTTTAAATGCAGGTTTTCATGTCGTGGCTGCCAATAAAAAAGCCACCACGAGTTCATATACGTATTACCAAGATTTAATTGCAGCAACACATAAAAATAATCGTAAGTTTTTATACGAAACTAACGTAGGTGCAGGTTTACCTGTAATTGATAACTTGCAATCGTTGTTTGGTGCAGGTGATGAGTTACTTGAGTTTAGTGGTATTTTATCAGGCTCGCTTTCATACATGTTTGGTGCACTAGAAGATGGTCTATCACTTTCTGAAGCAACAATTAAAGCCAAAGAAAGCGGGTTTACAGAGCCCGATCCGCGCGATGACTTATCGGGAACTGACGTAGCACGTAAATTACTGATCATTGCACGTGAAGCCGGTATGAAATTAGAGCTTAGCGATATTGAAGTGGAGTCGGTTTTACCGCCAGGTTTTGCCCAAGGTGACAATGTTGAGCAGTTTATGGCGAAATTACCTAGCTTAGATGCTGGTTTTAACGACCGTGTTCAAAGTGCAGCAAGTGAAGGTAAAGTACTTCGCTACGTAGGCACAATTAAAAATGGTCACTGTAAGGTCGGAATCGAAGCCGTGGATTCATCACATGCATTGAATGTTATTCGTGATGGTGAAAATGCGCTGGCTATTTTAAGCCAATACTACCAACCGCGTCCGTTTGTAATTCGTGGTTATGGGGCAGGCTCTGCAGTAACGGCTGCGGGTGTATTTGCAGACATCTTAAAAACATTATCTCGCTAGGAGTCAGTCATGATTGAAGTATATGCTCCGGCGTCTATTGGTAATTTTGCCGTTGGCTTTGATGCGCTGGGCGCCGCACTTGCGCCCATTGATGGCGATTTATTAGGTGATGTGGCGGTTGTTAGTGCCGCATCGAGTGATGAATTTATTTGTACTGGCGACTACGCACATAAGTTACCTAGTGATGCGCAAGAAAATTTAGCATATCAGTGTTTAGTGCACTTTAGAGCGCATGTTGCGCCTGATATGCCTGCGGTAAAGCTCGAACTTAGGAAAAATTTGCCGATTGGTTCGGGATTAGGCTCAAGTGCCTGCTCTGTGGTGGCGACATTTGCAGCACTGGATAAATTTGCCAAAACTAATTTAAGCCAAGTAGAGCTCATTGAGCTTATGGCAGATTTTGAAGCCGTTGTAAGTGGGGGGCGCCATTACGATAACATCACACCGTGTTATTTAGGCGGCTTACAGCTAACCGGTGATTTAATTCCTGATAAATCTATTGCTTTACCTGTTGATGAAAACTGGTATTACGTCGCCGCATTTCCGGGCTTTTCGCTCAATACCGCAAAAGCGCGCTCTGTTTTACCAAAAGAGCTAAGTATGCATGCCGGGGTTGAGTTTGCTCAGCGTTTATCGGCGTTTAGTAGCTTACTGTTAACAGGGCGTTTTGATGATGCATTAAGCATTATGAAAGACGAAATAGCAGAGCCATACCGTGCGCCACTTATAAGCGGCTTTAGTGATGCCAAAGCAAGCTTACCAGCACTGGGTGCTGAAGTTGTGAGTATTTCAGGCGCAGGGCCGACCTTGTTTAGTGTATGTAAAACGCTTGAAGCGGCAGAGCAATGCGCGCAGTGGCTAGAGGAAAATTACATCAACGAACAAGGCTTTTGTCATATTTGTAAATTAGATAACGACGGCACGCGTCAATTAAATGTTTTATAGGAAAAAGAGTCATGCAATTACATAATTTAAAAGAATATTCACAAAAAGTGTCGTTTGTTGAAGCTGTAAAAACAGGACTAGGGCGTAATCAAGGTGTGTTTTTTCCAGAGTCGTTAGCGCCATTAAGTGATGTTGATGCATTACTAGATATGGACTTTATTACTCGCAGCGGCAAAATTTTATCGCACCTTATTGGTGACGAGCTACCAAGTGATACTGTTGCCCAGATGGTTAAGAATGCGTTTAACTTTCCGGTTAAGCTGGTGGAAGTTGAAGATAATACCTATTGCTTAGAGTTATTTCACGGGCCAACACTGGCATTTAAAGATTTTGGTGGCCGTTTTATGGCCGAGTGCTTGGCGCAATTTAATCAAGGTGAAAAAGTCACTATTTTAACTGCAACATCGGGTGATACCGGGGCTGCCGTAGCGCATGCTTTTTATAACAAACCAAATATTGATGTCGTTATTTTATACCCTAAAGGTAAAATTTCATTAGCGCAGCAAAAGTTATTTACAACGCTTGGTGACAACATTCATTGTTATGCGATTGAGGGTAGTTTTGATGATTGCCAAGAGTTGGTTAAAAAGTCATTTTTAGATGAAGAGCTAAAATCGAAGTTAGGTTTAAACTCAGCAAATTCAATTAATATTAGCCGTTTAGTCGCGCAGGTGTGTTATTACTTTGAAGCCATTGCACAGCTGCCAAAAGAAAAGCGTGCTACAGCGCATATTTCAGTACCGAGTGGTAACTTTGGTAATGTGTGTGCGGCTATGATTGGCGCTGTTATTGGTATGCCAGTTGGTAAACTAAGTGCGACTACAAACCAAAACGACACAGTACCGCGCTTTATGCTTGATAAAAATTGGACGCCTAATGCGACAATTGAATCGCTTTCAAATGCAATGGATGTGAGTAAACCTAATAACTGGCCACGTGTGCAATCAATGTTAGATAATAACTGGTTTAGTTATGATAACTTTTATTCGGTGAGTGTTGATGAGCAGCAAACACAAACAGTGATGAAAAAAATTCAACAGCTTGGCTATATTGCAGAGCCTCACACCGCAATTGCTTACCAAGGTCTTGTAGAAAATAAGGCGGCAGATGCTGTGGGGATTTTTTTAGCGACTGCGCATCCGGCCAAATTTAAAGACAGCGTTGAGGATATCCTTAATGTTGAATTAGATATGCCAAAGCCGTTAGCTGATGCATTAGCAAAACCGTGTTTAGCCACTGATATGCACAACGATTATGATGTTTTGCGTACAGAATTGTTTAAAAAGCTTGCCTAAAAAAGGCAGATAATAAAAGCGGCTTAGGCCGCTTTTTTTGTTTATTTATGCATCGCTTTAGACATAACGCATAAGCTATATAAATGTAGTAAATAAAATTCATTTAAAATTGTTATTAGTTTATAAAAAAATATCATCATCAAAATGCTGTGAAATAGTTTCAATCCCTGTTTAAATATCCTCAACTTAAGAGCGTAGGCAAAACGTCGTTTTAAGCGTACAATAAAGCCTCTAAAAAATACCCATACACGTTGCCCAGGAGACCCCAATGTTAGAACGTAGCATGAATATTTCGGACTTTGATCCAGAGTTATTTGACGCGATGAGCAAAGAAACATCACGTCAGGAAGAGCATATTGAGTTAATTGCATCTGAAAACTACTGTAGCCCACGCGTACTTGAAGCGCAGGGTTCTCAGCTGACTAACAAATACGCTGAAGGTTACCCGGGCAAACGTTACTACGGTGGCTGTGAGCACGTAGACGTGGTTGAGCAACTTGCTATTGACCGCGCAAATGAATTATTTGGTACAGATTACGCAAACGTACAGCCTCATGCCGGTTCACAAGCGAATGCTGCTGTTTTCCAAGCTCTTTTAAGCCCACTTGATACTGTATTAGGCATGAGCCTAGCGCACGGTGGTCATTTAACGCACGGCTCACACGTTAACTTCTCTGGTAAAACATACAACGCAATTCAGTATGGCCTTAACGAAGAAACTGGCGAAATTGATTACGCACAAGTTGAAGCGTTAGCACTTGAGCACAAACCAAAAATGATCATTGCTGGTTTTTCTGCATACTCAGGTATTGTTGATTGGGCTAAGTTCCGTGAAATTGCAGACAAAGTAGGTGCTTACTTATTTGTTGATATGGCGCACGTTGCAGGTTTAATTGCTGCGGGTGTTTACCCAAGCCCAGTGCCATTTGCTCACGTTGTAACAACCACAACACACAAAACATTAGCGGGTCCTCGCGGTGGTTTAATCATCTCTGCGTGTGGCGATGAAGAAATTTACAAAAAGCTAAACAGCGCTGTTTTCCCAGGTGGCCAAGGTGGTCCTTTATGTCATGTTATTGCTGCTAAAGCGGTTGCATTTAAAGAAGCACTTCAACCTGAGTTTAAAACATACCAAGCACAAGTTGTTAAAAATGCACAAGCAATGGTTGCGGTATTACAAGAGCGCGGCTACAAAGTAGTATCGGGTAAAACTGACAACCACTTATTCTTACTTGATTTAATCGACAAAGATATCACAGGTAAAGATGCAGATGCTGCCCTAGGTAATGCGAATATCACGGTTAACAAAAACTCAGTACCGAACGATCCACGTTCACCATTTGTTACCTCTGGTCTGCGTATTGGTTCACCAGCAATCACTCGTCGTGGCTTTAAAGAAGCTGAATCAAAAGAGTTAGCGGGCTGGATCTGTGATGTACTAGACAACATCGAAGATGAGTCAGTACAAGCGCAAGTAAAAGAAAAAGTGAAAGCAATTTGTGCAAAATTACCTGTTTACGCTTAATCCAAGAGTAAAATAGTAATTTAGATCACAACTGCACACATTTTTGTTATGATAATGGCCGCTATGATAGCGGCCATTTTTTGTTTTTAAAACGGAAACACACAGTTATGCATTGCCCTTTTTGCACCGCCAAAGATACTAAAGTTATTGATTCTCGCCTTGTAGGTGGGGGACACCAAGTACGTAGACGTCGTGAATGTAATGAATGCCACGAACGATTTACCACCTTTGAAGGGGCTGAATTAGTGATGCCACGGGTCATCAAGCAAGATGGCAGCCGCGAACCGTTTAATGAAGATAAGTTACTAAATGGCTTAACTCGCGCCCTCGAAAAACGCCCCGTAAGCACTGAGCAAGTTGATGAAGTGGTTAATATTATTAAGTCGCAGTTACGTGCCACTGGCGAACGCGAGGTGTCTAGCCATTTGGTGGGTGAGTGCATTATGGAAGCGCTTAAAAAGTTAGATAAAGTGGCTTATGTAAGATTTGCCTCTGTGTATCGCTCGTTTGAAGATATACGCGAATTTGGTGAAGAAATAGCCCGCTTAGGGGAATAGTAATGACCAAGCAAAGTTCGTTTTCAGAGGATGATAAACGCTACATGGCCCGCGCTATTGAACTGGCAAAAAAAGGGCGCTTTACCACCACTCCTAATCCTAATGTTGGCTGCGTACTCGTAAAGAATAATAAAGTAATAGGTGAAGGATTTCATCGGTTAGCGGGCCAAGGTCATGCAGAGGTAAACGCACTGGCTATGGCTGGCGAAAATGCAAAAGGCGCAACCGCTTATGTAACACTTGAGCCTTGCAGTCATTATGGTCGAACACCGCCATGTGCTGAAGGGCTAAAAGTAGCCGGTGTTAAAAAAGTGATTGCCGCAATGGTTGACAGCAACCCGCAAGTTGCAGGCAAAGGTCTGAAAATTTTAGCGGATGCTGGTATAGAAGTTGCTCACGGATTACTTGAAGCGCAAGCTCGCGCATTAAACCTTGGGTTTTTTAAGCGCATGGAGCAGGGGTTACCCTTTGTGACTTGCAAAATGGCCGCCAGTATTGATGGTAAAACGGCGCTTAAAAACGGCCAAAGTAAATGGATAACAGGCCCCGCTGCGCGCCAAGATGTGCAACTATACCGAGCACAAAACTGTGCAATTTTAACCGGTGCCGATACGGTATTAATGGATGATGCAAAATTAAATGTGCGCCCAGAAGAGTTACCGTATTCTTTACCAACTGATTTACCACTGCGCCAACCGGTTCGCGTTGTTATTGACTCACAAAATAGACTTACCCCTGATCTTGCCTTATTTTCAATTCAAAGTGAGGTGATAATATTTACCACCAAGGTTGATAAATCGCATCAGTGGCCTCATTTTGTTAAACAGATTGAAGTACCTGAAAATAATAATAAAGTAGATTTACTGGCCGTGTTAAACACGCTAGCCCAATTGCAGTTTAATAATGTGTGGCTAGAGGCCGGAGCAACACTGGCTGGCAAAATGACAGAACTTGATTTAATTGATGAGTTTGTTTTTTACATTGCCCCTAAATTAATGGGCTGCGATGCTAAAAGTTTACTGAATTTCCCAGAGTTAATGAGTATGCAAAATACCATTAATTTAACTTTTAATGAGTGTGTGCCAATTGGTGATGATTTACGTATCACAGCACTAAAAAAAGCTCATTAATCATTTTATATAAAGAGTAGCACTATGTTTACTGGAATAGTTGAAGCGACAGGTAAAATTGCGTTATTACAAAAAAAACAAGGTGATTTAGCTATTCGTATCCAAAGTAAAAACCTTGATATGAGTGATGTTAAGTTAGGTGACAGTATTGCAACTAATGGTGTCTGCCTGACGGTTGTTGATAAGCATATTGATGGCTTTAGTGCTGACTTATCAAATGAAACGATTAGCTTAACGGGATTTGCACATTACGCATTAGGGCAAACCGTTAATCTAGAAAAGGCGATGCAACCTGTCTCGCGCCTTATATGGACTCCCCGTTTTTTGTCAACGAAGTATTTATTAAATAAAGATTAGATGCTGGCTTATATACGGACTCTATTTGGGGAGCTACCCCTGGTCACTTTAATGTATTCGCCCCTTTATGACTTTTCTCGGTGGCGGTATTTTATACCTAGGCACGGAACAGTCTCTTAAAGGTCAGTCTTACCCTGATTTTAAACGCTCTTTGTTGACAAAAATTTAAGCCGTTAATAACGTTGGCTGATAACATTCGTTTTTCTTTAGCATTGCAAATGCGGTTCTGATTGTTTTATTAGCCAATGCTATCGCTGCCACTTTTTTACCACGCCTTGCAATTAACTTTTTAAGCCATTCGTCTTTTTCTGTACGGCTCGCTCTTTTTACAACATGTGTGACAACAGCTAGTGCACCTTGATATAACGTGCTACGTAACTTTTTATTTGCCGATGTTCTTGAAATTGAGCCAATTCTTTCTTTGCCACCAGAGCTATGCTGAACTGGCGTTAAACCAGCGCAGGCTGATGCTTCCCGCCCATTTTTAAAGTGTTCTATACAACTAAAGTAAACTTTCAACATCATTGAACCTACAGGCCCAACACCTTCCAGTTTTTGAAGTCGCTCGCATACCTCATCATTTTTGATTTCTTCTTCAATGAGCTTTTCTAGCTCTCTAATTTCTTTCATAACACTTTTGAATTGTTCATTCATTATTTTTAGAGACGCTCTAAATGCCATAGGTACATCTAAATTTGTATCTTCGAGCAGACTTTCCACTGCATCAATCAACTTATTATCTGATTTAGCTATTGGGATACCAAGTTCCAACAAGCAACCTCGTTGCAGATTCCCCAAGGCTACTTTTTGCTTTACAAAGTGCTCTCTCATTGCTGACATGGCTTGTAAGCACTGCTCATTTATGCTTAATAATCTACTCGGTTTAACTGTTGGTTGTTGAGCTGCAATACCAATAGCTAAAGCATCATTCGCATCCGTTTTTTGGCCTTGTCTAAATGCTTTTACAACCCGTGCAGACATTGGCTTAACTGTATGGCCTGCCTCTTTCGCTTTTCTTGCCCAATAATGCGTGCCACCACATGACTCCATCGCCACTAATGACTGCTTTTCTGACGCCAATAATTGAAGTAGCTTTTGTCGCGATACTTCTTTGTTGTATATAACCTGTCGATCTTGACCTATTTTACAAACTTGATAATTATTTTTTGCTAAATCAATCGCAATAACGTTAAGATTCATCATGTATGGACTCCTTTAGTAAAAGTTTTGTCACTTATTACGTTACCCCTCGATGGGAGGGGAGTCCATACATCTCGGTGGT
>NZ_AUTH01000047.1:0-5907 GCF_000497975.1 Pseudoalteromonas sp. TB41
ACCGCTGACCGCTGACCGCTGACCGCTGACCGCTGACCGCTGACCGCTAATTCTTAAAACCTAAGCTGCTCTTTAAACTTAGCTGTGTTATTTTAAATGCCTTGTTTAAAAGGATCTTGCTGTATGTTTAAAACCGTGTTTTTTACCTTCTTTTTTATACTAAGTGCACTTTTTACCGTTGCTACACATGCAAATGAGACTAAACATGCAATCGCCGTTGGTGCAGAGCAATTTGCTTTGTATGCACCCCAATTAAAAAACAAACGTGTAGGGCTGGTGGTTAACCAAACCTCTCTTGTGGGGCAAACGCATTTAGTTGATAGCTTGCTGGCTAAAAACATCAACATCACTAAAATTTTTGCACCTGAGCATGGCTTTCGAGGCGATCACGATGCCGGTGCTCATGTACAAAACGCCGTTGATAGCAAAACCGGTATTGCGCTTATTTCTATTTACGGTAAACACAAAAAGCCAACCCCCGAGTCATTGCAAAATGTAGATGTAATTATTTTTGATATTCAAGACGTGGGCGTACGTTTTTATACCTACATAAGCTCTATGCATTACATGATGGAGGCAGCTGCAGAGCAAGGTGTTGAATTTATAGTACTCGATAGGCCAAACCCAAATATTAGCCACATTGAAGGCCCATTATTAGAACCAGAATTTAAATCATTTGTGGGTATGCACCCAATCCCTGTACTGCATGGTATGACGGTAGGCGAGCTTGCTAACATGATCAAAGGTGAGGGGTGGATCAATCAGGCTCGTGATTTAAAGCTAAGCGTGATCCCTGTTGCCGGCTACAGCCGCACAACGCCATACAGTTTGCCGGTAAAGCCAAGCCCTAATTTACCCAACGATCAATCAATTGCGCTTTATCCATCACTTTGCTTTTTTGAAGCCACTCCTATTAGCATTGGTAGAGGAACTGACTTTGCCTTTCAGGTTATTGGTTATTCACCAGTAGCACTTGGGGACTTTAGCTTTACCCCTCGCTCAATAAAAGGCGCAGCGCTTAATCCTAAATTTAAAGACCAGCTAGTGAAAGGGATTGATTTACGCCATAGTAATATCACAGGCTTAAACTTAAATTATTTAATTAATGCTTACCAGCAGCTTACACAGGCTAAGCAGGTGTTTTTTGAACGTGCCGATTTTATGGATAAGCTCGCAGGTACCGATAAATTAAGGCTCGCCATAGAAGCAGGGCACTCAGCTGAGGAAATTAAACAAAGTTGGCAAGCCGGGCTTAAACAGTTTAAACAGCAAAGAGCGCCTTATTTGCTGTATTAATAAAAGGGATGTATGCATTGGGCTTTAAAAATGATAAACAATAAAACGTACTATAAAGTAGTTATATTGCTGCTGAGCACTATTATTGCGGGCTGTAGTCGCTCTACAGCAATTAAATCAGAGCGCCCTTTAACGGTTAATCATATCAACGCGTTAGCTAATGCGCAGGTGATTGCTACCTTTCCTGAGCCAAATCCCAGCAGCAGAGAATATGTAAATAACCGCGGCACTTTTAAAGCCTACCGGGGCCGTGGACAACTATTGCTACAAAATGTCAGTGCGGTTAGCGCCGATATATACATCAATAATAAAAAGCTCTCTCTTAATGAGCCTTTACGCGCTAACACCGAGTACGACTTTAATTTAGGGCACTATACGCATAACGGCATGAACACCTTTAAGGTAGAGAATATTCAACCTGCTGGCGGCAGTTTAACCCTGCGCTTTGCATTTGCTACCTTAGAAAATACCGCCACAAAAGAAATCGACTTTAGCCAAGTTGATACCTTAATTGAAAACGATATAAAAGCAGGCTTTCCAGGAGCGGTATTAGCGGTTGTTAAAGCGGGTAAGGTATTAAAATTAACCGCGTATGGCGATGCAAAACAATATCAGCAAAGTGATTTAATGCTACTGCGCCCAGAGCCTATGCAAACCAATACCTTATTTGACTTAGCCTCAAATACTAAAATATTTGCTACTAACTTTGCATTAATGAAGTTGGTCAGCGAGGGGCAGTTAAACATAAATCATACGGTGCATTCATACCTAAAAGAGTATCAGGGTAATGGCCGAGAGCACCGCCAAGTAAAAGACTTACTAACTCATAGTGCCGGTTATCCGCCAGTGTTTGATTTTCATCGAAAAGACACCGCTTACGGCGATGCGTTTTTCTCACAAACAAGCGAAACCACCAAACAGCTATTATTAACAAGTGTGCCATTAACCGCTGAACCTACAGCGCCGCATGTTTACTCTGATATTGATTACATGATTTTAGGGGTTTTAATTGAGCGAATTAGCGGCCAACCTCTCGATGAATACCTAGAGCAGCATATTTACGCGCCTTTAAAACTCAATAACACCTTATTTAATCCGCTTAAAAAAGGTTTTAATCGTCAGCAGTTTGCTGCCACGGAGCTTAGCGGTAATACTCGAGATGGGCGTATTCATTTTGATAATATTCGCACCAATGTACTGCAAGGGCAGGTGCATGACGAACGTGCTTATTATTCGCTCGATGGTGTTGCAGGCCATGCGGGATTATTTAGTAACGCCCCCGATTTAGTTGTGCTGTGCCAAGTGCTGCTTAACAAAGGCGGTTATGGCGATACGCAAATTTTTAACGCCAGTAGCTTAGCGCAATTTTTAACGCCACAAAGCAGTGATGAAACCTACGGGTTAGGCTTTCGTCTTGCGGGAAATAACCAAGCAAGGCGCTGGCACTTTGGCCCTTATGCCAGCGCTCAGGCCTATGGCCACACAGGGTGGACAGGGACAGTTACCGTGATTGATCCGGCTTACGATTTGGCCATTATTTTACTCACTAATGCGCGGCATACTCCTATTAAAGGCACTGAAAAGCGCTATCAATTTGTAGGGAAAAATTTTGAAACAGCGCAATACGGCTCTATTGTGTCGCTTGTTTATGAGGCATTATTAAATCAATAAGCGTTAGTAAGTGACTTAAGTGCTTATATCTATTAAGTTAAGTAAAGCGTCGTCATTATAAAAATAAATAAGGTTTGTTTATGCATTGGTATTCTATTTTACCGCCACTGATTGCCATTGCTATCGTGTTTTGGCGTAAAGAAGTGATTATGGCTCTTTTGGTGGCAGTGGCTTCATCAGAGTTTTTACTGGCCATTCAGGGCGAAGGAAATAGCGTATTTAATACATTTTTAAATACCATAGAGCGCATTATTTCGGTAGCAAGTTCCCCCGGTAATACCCGTATACTCATATTTAGTATTTTAATAGGCGCATTACTGGCCTATATTCGCGAGTCTGGCGGTGTTGCTGCTACCGTTAATTTGCTGATGAACAAAGGCGTTGCTAAAAGTAAGCGCCAAGTAGGCTTTTTAACTATGTTTACCGGCGTAGTGGTATTTATAGAGTCAAACTTAAGTGTGCTTACCTCGGGTATTTTATCTCGCGGTCTGTTCGACAAATTTAAAATGAGCCGCGCGCGTTTAGCCTACATAATCGATAGCACCAGCGCCCCTGTGTGTATTTTAATATTACTAAACGGCTGGGGTGCATTTGTACTGGGCTTGTTAGGTAATTACGAATTAGGCGAGTCGGCGGTATCGGTATTGTGGGGCAGCGTAGGCTATAACTTTTACGCCATAATCACCCTGGTTATTGTTTTTTATACTATTGCGTTCGATAAAGTACATGGCCCAATGAAAGTAGCTGAACAAAAACTAGAGCTACAAACAACCGAACTAAAAGAAGAAGTAAAAGGTTCTAAAGCACGCTTTATGCTAGTGCCATTGCTTACGTTGATTGTGAGCATGGTCGGTTTTATGTTTTACACCGGTAACGGCGTACTTGCCGAGGGCAGTGGGTCAAAATCGGTATTGTACGCCACCGTTTTAGCTATTGTTGTAGCCTATTGTTTAATGATTAGTTCGCGCCAGTTTACCCATCACCAACTTGTTGATACCGGCTTTAAAGGCATGGGCGAATTACTCCCGCTGGTAAGTATTGTATTGCTCTCGCTCACCTTGGGCGCAAGCTTAAAAGAGCTAGGTACAGGTGTGTTCGTGGCATCTTTGGTTGGCGATTACTTACCAATATATTTAATAGTGCCAGTGCTATTTTTAACTGGCGCGGTTATGTCGTTTACTACAGGCACCTCGTGGGGCACGTTTGCCATACTTATCCCCATTGGCGTACCGCTTATTCAAGCGCTTGGTTTACCGCCATCGCTGGTGGTAGGCGCTATTTTAGGTGGCGGGATATTTGGCGATCATTGTTCCCCTATATCCGACACCAGCGCAGTATCAGCCATCGCCTCAGGCTGTGATTTACTCACCCACGTTAAAACTCAATTACCCTATGCATTAGTAGGCGGTGGCCTAACGTTTGTAGCTTACTTAGTAACGAGCTTAATTGTGTTGTAAATACATTTCAGAGCAAGACAGCCCCAAACACTCAAAAGCCTGCTTATTCGCATAATGCCAGTCAGTTAAGAACTGACTGGCATTTTCTTTTATAGGGGTACTTATTCGGCTTCTTTCTTATCACCCTTGGATAATGCCTATCTGGTAATCTATCGGGTAAAATAAACAATCTAAGTGTTGTCAGTAACTCATCGTAATGAATAGGCAACTTACTTGCACTATGTATTGGCGTAAACATAAAGAAAGCGATAACCTGTCGCATAGATTGGCTAAAGCTTAGCTGTGTAGGCAAAATATCCTCATCTTTAGTTGCATCAAGCATGATGATACGTATTAAATTGTAAGCGAGTAATAACCCCCATAACTCTTGACGTACCATGTCTGGTTTCTTACTACGTAACGTGTGTTTGCTATGATTCAATCCCTGCTTTATTTCTCTAAACGCCAGCTCAATTTCCCAGCGTTGAGTATAAACCTCTGTTAATTCTTCATATGGAAATCGTAAAGGGTCAATGAGAGAGCTGAGTACACGATAGCTTTTTCCATCCACTTTATAGGTGGTTAATCTTGCCATCATGGTCTCTGGTAATGACTCAAATTTCTTTCTGGCTTGAGGACTTGTGGACAAAATCACTATTTTATCATTGTCATTTATACTATGTTCAACTTGATACTGTAAATCCTTCCTCGCGGGTAACATCCAGTGAGTGTTATCTCCTTGGTTTTGCCATTGATACAACAGTCCTAATGAGTAATAGCCGCGGTCAAACAAGGTAAGAGAATTATCTGGTACGGCTGGTAATAGTCGTTGAGCTAAGCTCATTTCACCTATGCGACGGGAGTCAAAGCTGCTATCTAACAGTAAATGGCTAGATACTTCCATAAGGCTACACATTCGTACTTGTGGGTAGCTTACTTCTCCATGTTGATTACTGTCACTGCCAAATGCTTCTCTGTTTTCTTGATTATCATGAGTTCGAAAACTAACGCCATCTACAGCGAGTAAATTAAGTCCGCACCATTGTTCAAAAGACTGGGTGGAAAAGGTTTTGTGTGCAAGTAATTGAAATGTATGTTGGACTGACTCATAGCCTAACCTTTGCCGACCTTGAACTAGCGCACTTGGCGCTACTAGTTTGTTTTTTCCGGGTAAAGAGATGTCGAGTCTATTAGCGATATCCCAAACGGTTTCGTTTCGGAATAAACTCATTCCAATTACAGACCACATAACAGCTTCTAGCGGTAATCGCCTTTTACGCACAGTAGCAACACCTGCATGTTTAAATGCTTGCTCAAGAATATCAGGGTCAAGAACCTGTTTAAGTTTATCTAGTGTATGTACATCATTTAAAAATGAAGACATGTTATCGAAGTGCTGAATGAGAGACATAAAAAAATCCGATATTATTTCTAATATCGGATTTTGAAGCCATGGAAAGATCAGTCAAGTGATCATAAAAATATTCTTAACTGATCTGCATTA
>NZ_AUTH01000048.1:0-1022 GCF_000497975.1 Pseudoalteromonas sp. TB41
TTTATCTGCTAATACCCTTATATCTTCCTTGCGCAATGCTTTTTGTGCGAGTTTTGTCATTGACGCAAGCTGGCCTCTATCTGGCACGTTGGTCACCTCATGCGCCACTATAAGGTGGTGCTTGGTATCAACCGCACTTTGCACGTTATAACTCACAACTCTTGTAAAACCTTGAGTTTTCATTAAACGTGAATCAGGATCAGTAGTGGATATTTGCTTGTCAGGATGAGCTTCAACTTGTTCTTTAATCTCGTGTAGTTTTTTTAACTGGCTGCGAAAGTCAGCTAGCCTATCTTTTGTGGCTTTAATTTTTGTGACGTTAGCTTGCTCTTTATCGGCTTCATCAAGTAATTCAAGGTAACGTTCAATGTTCTTTTCGACTCGGTCGATGTGGAATTTAACTTTGCTTGGCGTAAAATTATTGCCTTTGTTGTTGCTAGCTTTAAACTTACTACCATCGATGGCAACAACTGGTTTCTCAAACATATTCAGACGACGGCAGACTTCAACAAACGTTTTGCACACATTTTTTATACCATCTCCGTTGTCTTTTCTAAAATCAGCAATCGTTTTAAAGTCGGGTGCCAATTTACCAAGTAGCCACATCAGTTCAATATTGCGTTGGCATTCGGTTTCTAATCGGCGGGATGATTGAATACGGTTGAGGTAACCATAAAGATACAGTTTTAATAATGTGGCTGGATGATACTTAGGGCGGCCTGTGGACTTTAAAGTTAATCCTTTAAACCCCAATTCAGCTAGATTTAGTTCCTCAATGAAAACATCAATCACTCTGACCGTATTATCTTCACTGACGTAATCTTCCAACGATTCTGGAAATAACGTTGATTGGTCACGACTTTCACCGCTTATAAACTTTGACATACTGCCTCAACCCTCAACTGAATCAATAGTCTAATTATATAAATATCAGTATATTAAGTGAACTAAATGTATAGATTAATAGATCATAAGCAGAACATACTTAGACCAAAAGGTGATCAGAGTTTTCACACAGTCTG
>NZ_AUTH01000049.1:0-4248 GCF_000497975.1 Pseudoalteromonas sp. TB41
TTACCAAGTAGCCACATCAGTTCAATATTGCGTTGGCATTCGGTTTCTAATCGGCGGGATGATTGAATACGGTTGAGGTAACCATAAAGATACAGTTTTAATAATGTGGCTGGATGATACTTAGGGCGGCCTGTGGACTTTAAAGTTAATCCTTTAAACCCCAATTCAGCTAGATTTAGTTCCTCAATGAAAACATCAATCACTCTGACCGTATTATCTTCACTGACGTAATCTTCCAACGATTCTGGAAATAACGTTGATTGGTCACGACTTTCACCGCTTATAAACTTTGACATACTGCCTCAACCCTCAACTGAATCAATAGTCTAATTATATAAATATCAGTATATTAAGTGAACTAAATGTATAGATTAATAGATCATAAGCAGAACATACTTAGACCAAAAGGTGATCAGAGTTTTCACACAGTCTGTGCCATAAGCGGACTGTAACAATAAAGTTGTAGAATAACCCCAAAATAAGCTCTTGAAGTTAATGGAGCCCATATAAAAGCCAACTTTTTTATCCTTGTTTAGTTTCTCGTTAGATTTTTACTCACCTACATGTATTTTTAGCAAAGCTTCACTGCCATCTAAGTTTTTAACTAGTAATAGTAATATTTCACCTGTTTCTTTATCCATAAGCTTTTTAGCTTTATCTGCTGGGCAGCCCGGGATTTTGCAACCATCAAGTTCGATAACTAATTGACCAACTTTAACTCCAGCTTTTTCTGCAGGAGATCCAGAATGAACTTCATCAATTTTAAACTCGGTTATTTCAGGACTAAAAAACCCATCAACAGACACACCGACGGCAATCCCAACTTTCCCTTTGGCGAAAGCTACAAATGGAAAAAACAAACAAATTAATAGAACCTTCCTAGTTAAATTCAAAAACCTTACTCCTTTAAAAAATTAACCGCCGTTTTAAGCGGTTTGTAATTATTTGCTAAAATATGAAACGACGTGGAACCGACAAAACTGTTAGAGGCCCGACTTGAAAAACCTTATACACGTATTGCTAATTAGTGAATTTTGTTTCTTAATTTCGTTAGCATTTTTATTTGTTTCTGCAACTGCTAAGTCAATTTTAGCTTTGGTACATTTATCAGACAGCTCTTTACTTACAAGGTAATTCTGATCTTTTTGATACTGAGCCATACCTTCTAAACCGTTATATTGATCTCTATCTTCAAGTATTTTATCTTTTTGGTATGGTGCTGGTTGGGTTGCACCACAAGCTGATAACAAAACGATCAGAGAAATTGGAATTAATTTATTGAACAATACCCTTACTCCATGTGTATAATTTAATAGCACGCGAATAGCGCATTTCTCTGCTATAGGCACGATAATATCTACATAGTTTTACCAAATTACCTAAGATATTACTATCTCTAAGTTTCTATCGCCTACAAAAAAGCTGAGTCAACAATATACGCTTTTCCTCATTTCATGAATATATGAGTAAAAAACAGTTTGACCAATCAATTAACTCTTACATTTAGCCACTCTCAATGTCCGCTTCTCGCTCATACCCGAATTCTTTTGTAGCGAGCTAAGCTTAAAACTCCATAAACACCGGAGTACAACTAATGCACCAGTTAACTATATATCAGCCTAAAGAGCCTTGGTGCGTATTCTCATGACTTTGATCACCGATTCTCATCAGCTTTGATCGCTTGATTTATCATTTTGTAGAGCCATTTTTAAATTAACTTAACTGATCATCATCAGTCAATTCATTTAACTGTTTTCGTATCGATTCTCCTTTTAAATTCAACTTAATTGCACCATGAATCAGCCTATCTAAAATAGCATCAGCGTGCGTTGATTCGCCGATCATTTGGTGCCAATTTTCCTGTGGTAACTGACTAATGATGATGTGTGATTTATAACCATATCTAGCATCGACTAATTCAAGTAAGTCGCTTCGTTGCTGAGCACTGAGTGGCTCTAGCCCCCAATCGTCTAAAATAAGTAAGTCGTATTTAATGAGTTTACCCAATAATTTTCGATAACTGCCATCGGCCTGTGCTAGAAATAGACTTTCAAGTAATTCTTTTAATCGAATATAGAAGACACTTTTTCCTTGTAAACAGTGCTCGTGACCCAAGGCACACGCGAGGTAGGTTTTGCCACAGCCTGTGGCGCCTGTAATTAATATATTCTGATGTAAACCCAGCCAGGTGCTTTGGCTGAGGCTGCGTATTTGTGCTTTATCTAGATTGCGCTTCGGCGAGTAAATGAGTTGATTTAACTGACCCGGTACGCGGAATTTTGCTTGTCGCACCAGTCGCTCTATTTTTCTTTGGTCACGCGTATCAATTTCATGTGTTAGCAATAAACTGACGCGCTCTATAAAGCTTTGTTCTTGATATAGGTTTGGCTGTTCAAGCTGCTGCTTGAGTGCTTGCTTTATACCCGATAACTTGAGCAATTGAAGTTGCTGATTAATTGTTTCTATCATGTTTACATTCCTTAATGGTAGTAATCTGTGCCACGTATGTTGCTGTGTGTAATTGGCTTTTCTGGCTCTGTTTGGAGTGTGGGTAATGGTTGTTGGTCTAACCCTTTTTGCAGCATTTGCTTAATAGATCTGTGTGTGGTCGTATTCATGCAAATTGCTCGGTAACATGCTCGCTCGAGGCGTTCTTTTGAATACGTTTTAGCTAAACTTAATACCCCTAAACAGGTGCGATAAGCTTGCTCTGGATGACGTTTGCTATTAAGCAATAATTCAACGACTTGATGAGTATAATCACCGATACTCAATGCCCATGAGCGTAAATTTATCGGTGACTGCTCATGCTGTTTTTGATGCGCCTTTGGCATATGATGTGTCTGTGTCGTATGTCCGCCTAAACGGTTTGAGCGAGGATGCTGTGCTATTAAAGTGCCGTCATAATAAAGCTGCACGAGTTGATTGGATATGTGTGCGCGTAATTGTTTTTTAACCCACAGATAAGGCACGCTGTAGTAATGTTTTTCTATTTCAACATGGTAATCAATATGCACACGTACTGTTTTGATTTGTGTATATTGATAGGGCTTTTCAGGCAATGGCTTTAATGCGTTTTTATCCACCATATCAAATAGCTGTTTGCGTGATTGTTGATATTGCTTCATCACCTTATTGTTCATCATATCCAGTAGCTTTGCTATTTCATGATTGAGTTGCGCTAAGCTGTGGAAGGTTTGGTTACGTAAGCGTGCCATGATCCAACGCTCAACAATTTGTACGCCGACTTCAGCCTTCGATTTATCTTTGGGTTTATAAGGTCTAGCCGGAATGACAGCAACGTTAAAGTACTCGGCTAACTGGTGGTACGTCGGATTTAAATCAGGCTCGTAGCGACAGGTTTTACTGACAGCACTTCTGAGATTATCGGGAATAACAACGTCAGGAACGCCGCCTAAAAATTCAAAGCAACGCGCATGACTCATTACCCAATCTTCAAGTTGCTGACTATACGTTGCTTCAGCATAGGTATAATTTGATGCACCTAGTACAGCAACGAATATCTGAGCAGTGCGCTTTTCTTGTGTCGTCGGACAAGTAATGGTAATTGTGGGGCCACAATAATCCACAAACAGCTTTTCACCCCCTTTATGCTGCTGACGCATTGAGAGTCGCTGGGTACCTAACCATTGTTTATAAGCTCGGCAGAAGTGACTGTAGCTGTAATAAGGCTCACCCACTTTTTCAAGTAACTCATCAAATACGAGCTGTAATGTTAGGTGTTTATGTTGTTTTAAGTCTTTATTGATATTTAACCAGTCAGGCGTTGGGTGTCTTTTTTTACGCGTTGAGAAGCGCTTGAGTTTGGTGTTGAAAAATGTATTTTGCTGTTTATCCTCTGGTATTGGCCATTGATTTAAGCCTAACTCATTGGCCTTTTTAAGGTAATTAGCCACAGTACCAGGTGAAATATTTAAACTTCTGGCAATCTCTCGATGGGATAATTGTGCTGAGTACTTCAGCCGTAAAATGGAATGTAATTTACTCATAGATATAGGTCTTGTTGTCATTGTTGTTATCCTCATCAAACGATTCAGATAACGGTTTAACACACCTACAAAAATGATAAAACGTGAACTCGGTTACGAGTGGTATTAAGCTTTGATCGGCAAAATCATTAAGAGCATAAATGTGATCATTTACAAGTGATTTTAGTGATCAAAGCTTAATGAGAATAAGCGATCAAAGTTAATGCAATTGGGTGATCAAAGCTGGAGAGAATATGCA
>NZ_AUTH01000050.1:0-5032 GCF_000497975.1 Pseudoalteromonas sp. TB41
TTACCAAGTAGCCACATCAGTTCAATATTGCGTTGGCATTCGGTTTCTAATCGGCGGGATGATTGAATACGGTTGAGGTAACCATAAAGATACAGTTTTAATAATGTGGCTGGATGATACTTAGGGCGGCCTGTGGACTTTAAAGTTAATCCTTTAAACCCCAATTCAGCTAGATTTAGTTCCTCAATGAAAACATCAATCACTCTGACCGTATTATCTTCACTGACGTAATCTTCCAACGATTCTGGAAATAACGTTGATTGGTCACGACTTTCACCGCTTATAAACTTTGACATACTGCCTCAACCCTCAACTGAATCAATAGTCTAATTATATAAATATCAGTATATTAAGTGAACTAAATGTATAGATTAATAGATCATAAGCAGAACATACTTAGACCAAAAGGTGATCAGAGTTTTCACACAGTCTGTGCCATAATCCGACCTTGAGACACATAGAGATTAAGACTGCAAAGATACGAAAGCGGAAGTTAGCTTTGGCCTGTTTAACGACAAATATTCCGACAAAGCAGTCATGACTATTAGTTTATTGTTAAATCTAATCTTTCTTTTCGTTCATCTACTCAATAACCCCACGCTAAACGTGACTTTAGCGTGGGGTTAGAGTTCACAGTAATTTTATCTGGATAGCTCTTTTATTTTTTTCTCTGAAAACCAGCGATATAAAACAGGTAAAACAAATAATGTTAACAGTGTTGCAGTTACCAAGCCGCCAACAATAACACTCGCTAATGGGCGCTGTATTTCTGCACCAACACCATTAGACATTAACATCGGTATCAAACCTAAAGCTGATGTTATAGCAGTCATAAGTACAGGTCTTAATCTTGAAGTAGCGCCTTCAAAAACGGCTTTAGATGCTTCTAGACCGTCTTTAATACGTTGGTTGATACTTTCTACCATAACGACCCCATTCAATACCGCTACACCAAATAAGGTAATAAAGCCAACGGAGCTTGGTACAGACAAGTATTGTCCAGATAAATATAAGGAGAAAACTCCGCCAATTACAGCAAGCGGCACGTTGACCAATATCAGCATAGCTTGACCAACAGAACCAAAGGCAAAGTAAAGTAGTAGTGCGATTAGTGCTAACGATAAAGGTACAACTATAGCTAACCTATTTTGAGCACGTTTTTGACTTTCGAACTGGCCGCCAATCGAAACAGAATAACCTGAAGGTAAGTCAACCTTTTCAGCAATTACCGTTCTGATATCGGCAACCACGCTTCCCATATCTCGATTTTGTACATTTGCTTGGATAACGACTCTTCGTTGTACATCATCGCGTCTAACTTGTGGTGGGCCTGACTCAAATGAGACTGAGGCTACGTCACCCAGCCGCACCCAAGCACCAGTAGGTGATTGAAGCCGAATATCAGCAATAGCTTCTTTGTTACTTCGGTACTCTTCCTCTATGCGAACGTAAATATCATAACGTTCATTACCATTGATTATTTGTCCGGCTTCAACACCACCAATACCATCACGCACAACCTCCATTATGTCACTCACAGACAATCCAAAGCGTGATAGTTCTTGCCTGTTAGGACTTATCACCAATTGCGCTTCACCAGCAATTTGCTCCAATGCAACATCCCTTGCACCTTCAATGTTTTTAATTGCTGTTTCTATTTCTTGACCTTTAGCCGCCAGTACCTCAAGTTCAGGCCCAAACAACTTTATCGCCAACTGAGCCTTAACACCAGATAGTAGCTCATCGACACGAGTCGCAATAGGTTGAGAAAAGTTGAGTAGCAACCCAGGGAATTCTTCTAAAGATCTCTCCATTTTTCCTTGAAGTTCATATCGATTAGATGCACTGGTCCACTCAGAAACAGGCTTCAACCCTATGTAAATTTCGATGTTATTCACAGGCTCTGGGTCTCCACCTATTTCTGCTCGACCAATTCGGCTTAATGCATAGGTTACTTCAGGGAAAGCCATTAGTTTTTCTTCTAGAATTGGTGCCACAGTGAGCGCGGTATCTAAACTGGAAGAAGGTGCAAGCGTTGCTCTTAAGTTTATCGTCCCTTCTTCTAACTCAGGTACAAATTCAGTACCAATTAATGGAACTAATGCAAAGGCAGAGAAAACTAATATAAGTGCGGCTGAAATGACTAATTTGGTGCGTTTTAGTGCGAATGTAAGCCCTTTTCTGTAGAGTTTGTCTAATGGCCTAAGAACAAAGCTTTCCCTCTCTTTTACACCTGACTTAAATAAATAAGTAGCTAAAGCGGGTACAACAAACAACGCAACCACAATAGCAGATATAACAGCTAAAATGATGCTTATTGCCATAGGTTGAAATAACTTTGCCTCAACACCTTCAAAGCTAAATAAAGGCGTAAATACGACTAAAATAATAGAAGCTGCAAAAAATACGGGACGAGCCACTTCTTTACCCGCATTTTGAAGACGTAACTTAATACCATGCTCATCTTGTTCTACATCATGTGGATCAGTATCAGCACTAGGCACTCTTTCTTTTACAGTTTTTAAATGGGTAGAGTCTGGTCTATTTAAATGCTTAAACATGTTTTCAACCATCACGACTGAACCATCAACTAGCATACCAATGGCTACGGCAATGCCACCCAATGACATAAGGTTTGCAGAAATGCCCCACCAAGCCATGATCATTAACGCGATACCAATTGAAATTGGAATAGATATTAGGACAAGGAAGGTTGCACGTATATTCATTAAAAATAGTGCTAATACAATACAGATGAAAATAAATGCTAGTAATAGTGCATCAACTACTGTATCAACGGCTTTTTCAATCAAATCAGCCTGATCATAAAATGGTTCAAAGCGAACACCTTTAGGCAATGCTTGATTAATTAATGGGATTCTTGCATTGATACCATCAATGGTGGCTTTAGTATTAGACCCCATGCGTTTTAAGACAATGCCAGAGACAACTTCACCTAAATTTTCGACTTTACCGTCTTCGGTTTTGCGCGTCATTGTGACAGCACCTTGACGAATTTCACTGCCCATTTCAACTTTAGCAATATCCGAAACCGTCACAACTGTCCCATCAACTGTTTTGACGGGAACTTGTTTGATATTACTAATACCAGCGTCACCACTTTCAAACCAACCTGCACCTCTAATAACAAGCTGCTCTTGCCCACGGTTCATATACCATCCGCCAACATTGGCATTGTTGTTATCTAGGGCACCAACAACGTCTTCTTGCGTTAGGTTATAAGAAAGAAGCTTAGATGGATCTACATTTACTTGGTACTGCCTAACAATACCTCCAAAGGAGAGTACATCAGTAACACCATCGACAGGCATAACGAGTAATTTTACTACCCAATCATTGAGACTCCTGAGTGCCATAGCATCATAGCCTGCATCTTTATCTGAAATAAGAAGGTACTGAAATACTTGGCCTAGCCCTGAGGTGTTTGGCCCCATTTCGGGTGTGCCGACACCTTCTGGTATCAGTTCTTTTGCGGCTTGAAGACGCTCAAATACAAGTTGTCTTGCAAAGTAAATGTCGGTGCCTTCTTTGAAAACAACCGTGACGCCAGACAAGCCTGTTTTAGAAATTGAGCGCACTTGTTCTACATCAGGTAAGGCATACATGACCGCTTCAATGGGGTACGTAATGAGTTGTTCAACTTCTTCAGCAGCTAGTCCTGGCGCTTCAGTATTTACAGCAACTTGAACATTAGTAACATCAGGAAAGGCATCTAAATTTAGTTTTGGTATAACCATAATTGCGCCGACAATTGTGGCAAACAGCGCAATCAAAATCAGGAGTCTATTATTAACAGACCAATCTATTATTTTATTAAACATAGTCTTGCTCCTTAGTGGTTATGCGGATCAAATCCGCCTTTAGCGATTTCAGAAGCAACAAAAAATGCGCCTTTGGTTACAATTCGCGTCCCACTATCAAGGCCAATGATTTCCCTAAAATCACCTAAGGCTCGGCCTAGTTCTACTTCTACAGCTTTAAATTCTCCAGGGTGGTCTTCGACAAATACGGTCCAATCACCATCTGCGCTGCGGATCAATGCTTCTTCTGGCACAGCCATCACTTTCTGCTTTGTGGCAAACTGAAAGTAAACTTTTACAAACATACCTGAATGAAGGTTATCATCAGCATTCTGTACCCCCAATCTAATAATTCTTGTACGAGTTACGGGATCAATTGTATGGGCTTCTTGGATAACTTTGGCATTGTAACTCTGGCCTTCTAATTTAAGTACCGCAGGAGAATCAATTGATAAATTTAGCTTTTTATTTGGAGAAACTTTTGCTTCAACCCATAGTTGTTTTTCATCAGCTAACAACATGACTGAATCCCCAGCATCAACACGTTGCCCTTGGATAAAGTCGTCTTGAAGCACGACACCTTCACGGTGCGCCGTTAATGCATATTGCCCAAATGCTTTAATGTCTTTGTTAGAAATACCATTTATTGCTTTTTCAGTTAACCCTAAAGCAATGAGCTTGCCATAGCTCGCATTGTATGTTGTTTCAGCTTGTAATAATCGACTTTCACTCACCGTCTTATTACCCAGCTTTTTTACACGTTGCCATTCGGTTGAAGCGATTAAATAGTCAGCTTGTGCTTGTGCCATTGCTTCACTAAATAATGTAACTAACTTCTGACCTATTTCTACATACTCGCCAAGCGCTGCATGGCGACTGATAATGACTGACTCTGTACGTGGTGATACCACATAACTTTTATAGCCATTAGCTTTTATTTCGCCAGGTGCATATACGGAGCTAAATTGATATTCAGGCTTAACACTTTCCACTTTAATGTTAGCAAGCGACATCTTCTTTGGATCAATAGTGATACCTTCTTCATGTCCTTCTTCTCCCTCTTTATTACCACCTTCATGGCCGTGCTCGTCATGGTCACCTTTATCTTCTTCATGTCCCTTTTCGTGTTCATGCTCATCTTGATGTTCTTTTTCTTCTTGTTTCGAAACGTTTGTGACAGAACCAGTTCCATCTGACGACTGTGCAAAAGC
>NZ_AUTH01000051.1:0-12172 GCF_000497975.1 Pseudoalteromonas sp. TB41
TTACCAAGTAGCCACATCAGTTCAATATTGCGTTGGCATTCGGTTTCTAATCGGCGGGATGATTGAATACGGTTGAGGTAACCATAAAGATACAGTTTTAATAATGTGGCTGGATGATACTTAGGGCGGCCTGTGGACTTTAAAGTTAATCCTTTAAACCCCAATTCAGCTAGATTTAGTTCCTCAATGAAAACATCAATCACTCTGACCGTATTATCTTCACTGACGTAATCTTCCAACGATTCTGGAAATAACGTTGATTGGTCACGACTTTCACCGCTTATAAACTTTGACATACTGCCTCAACCCTCAACTGAATCAATAGTCTAATTATATAAATATCAGTATATTAAGTGAACTAAATGTATAGATTAATAGATCATAAGCAGAACATACTTAGACCAAAAGGTGATCAGAGTTTTCACACAGTCTGGGCACTGAGCCGTACTTCGGCAAAGATCGATGAAGCAGACATTAAAAAATTAAATTTATTCCTGCTTTTTTGAGTAGGAGCCTAATCTTGTCCGATAACATTACCGCCGTTTTGGTGCAAAAATAACAAGCTTAATTTCTCGCTATTTTAACCGCTTGTATACAAAGGTAATTATTGGTGAAATTATTAGTGTATGTAATATATGCCGTTTTGATGTGTTATAAACCACCAAATTGGTGTTCAATAAGCTGTTATTTGTAAATCAGGATTCAGATATGGATGTTCTTTCGGATATACAACTTAGAAAAATGTCTGTTGAAGAACTGGATTCGCTTATGGATTCTCTATACAACAAATATGACAATTTGAAATCGACAATTAGTGAGAATGTTTGGACTGGTGATCACGGCGGGGTTTCATCATCTTTGGGCATTGCCGCTACTCGAGAAATCGAAGATGTAAAGTTATTCATAAGTCGTGTGGAAAAGGCTCTCTCCACAAAAAATATTGAGCCTCTAACAAGTGCCGGTGCTCAAACAAATAATCTGCCCCAACAAACAAAAGAATTTTATTTTTCTACTTATGCCGAAGCGAAAGAATGGTCTAAAAGCAATATCGGTAAAGCATTTACAAGAAGTGCAGATGGCTCAGGCTTTGTGCCAATAAAAAAATGATAAATGAATATAACGGGTATATACGGAGAAAATATACACAAAACAAGTCAATTAACTACGCGCCTTTGGCGCCGGACGCAGCAGAGCTGCGCCGGTTCTTGAGGCGTTATAAGTTTTAGGAGGAAGGGATGAAAGTTCAGCACAATTGCCCATATTGTATGCAAGAACAATTTAAGAATTCAAAGTCCAACTTTATTCTTACCAAGGTGGAAACAAAAATTCTCGATGACAGTCGCATTCACTACATTACATGTAAAAAGAATCATGAATATGCAGTAGTAATATCAGCAGCTAAATATGAGCTTCTTTTCGATATAGGGTTAACTGCTTTTACAGATGGTTATATGCGAGAAGCTGTTTCATCATTCAGCGCATCATTAGAAAGGTTTTATGAGTTCTTCATTAGCTTCTATCTATATACGATTAAAGTTGAAGATCAGCTGATAACCCAAGCATGGAAGTCTATATCTAATCAGTCAGAAAGGCAGTTAGGGGCATTTAATTATTTATATCTAACATGTTTTAAAAAGATAGCCCCCGAATTAAGTTCTTCAAGTCGAGGGTTTAGAAATAGTGTAATTCACAAAGGATATATCCCGAAACCTGAAGAAACCATTGAATATGGTAAATCAATTTACGAGCAAATTTCTCATGTGCTAACACAAATAGAAATAAAATTTGGCTGGCAATCTCTTTATGATTATTACAGTCAAACATTACCAAGAGCAGACAACGCAAGGTGGACAGTTAGTCAAAGTGCAAAATCCCTAAGCATCTCAAGTAGGCAAAACAACACATGTGTGAAAGATTTTAATCACACACTGGACATGTTTAAAATTGACTTATAACAATGCGTTTAAGGGCTGACACAAAAAGCTTGGCTTGTGCTCGTACCTCGCAAATTATAGCCAAGCCTTTTATGCCGATTAACGCGCGTTACCAATGTCTGCTTATGGCATAGAGCCGTCCTTCGGCTCAAACTCATTTTTGTCCAAAAACGAGTTTACCCGACCCTCCGCTTTTCGCTCAAATAAGACCCCGAAAAATGGCTCATATAGCTATCTAGGCCAACGCTTTCAAAAACAGAAGTATATTTCCGATAACTACCTTTGAATTCCTATAAACGGAAGTTTGCTTCCGAAATATAGCAATATTGGGTTAGAAACCGGAAGTTTACTTCCGTTTTGTACTTTAAGTTTATAAACCGGTGTTTAATGAAAGCTGGGAAGTCTAGAGGTACAAGCAAACATTGGGTTATTAAATTTAATAATTAGCTTTTAGCTAAATTTAGAAAAACTTTAAAGCTGGTAGTTTGATTATTTGAACTGACCTCTATATTTCCACCGTTTGCTTGCGCTAGAGCTTTAACTATTGCAAGCCCTAAACCAGCTCCATCGCTGTGTCGTTGGCGCGATTTATCGGGTCGATAAAAGCGGTCAAATAAATAAGGTAAATGCTCAGAAGGTATTCTCTCCCCAGTATTAATCACTGAAATACATATTTTATCAGCGGTAAATATTTCACTATTTACTGTGATTGATGAGCCTTTTGGGGCATACCTTATTGCATTGGATAGGAGGTTTGATAATAATTGGCGAAAGTGTAATTTGTCACAATAAAAACAAAGGTTTTGACCTTTTTTCTTAAATGTAATCAATGAGTCTTCAGCCAAAGCATCAAAGTACTCAAATAATGCTTCAATTTCATCATGGCTTTTTAGAGTATTTTGAACGGGTTTAACCAGTCCATTCTGAGTTTTTGCAAGCCAAAGCATATCACTAACCATCTTAGTTAGTCGTTCCAGCTCTTCTAGATTAGAAAACAATAATTCTTGATACTCTAACAACTGTCTTTTTTTAGATAAACCAACCTGTGTTTGAGTGATTATATTTGTTAGTGGAGTACGTAACTCATGCGCAATATCACTAGAGAAATTTGATAAACGAATAAATTCACCTTGGAGCCTGTCGAGCATCGAGTTAAACGACTGCACCATATTAACAAGCTCAATAGGCACTTTATTTTCATCAAGCCTTACATCCATCTTATTAGTTTGGATGTCATGCATTTTCTGACTCAAACCTCGTAAAGGGTTCAATCCTTGATGTATAGCAAACCAAGCCACCAATAAAATGAGTACCGCAGAGCCAAACATAATAGCCCAAAGACTTTGTTGAAATTGATTGAGAAAGTGTAAATGAAAGCTCATGTCTATCGCTGTAGTAATTTTGTATTGCTGTTGCCCAGTACTTAAATTACTCACCAGAGCTCGGTAGGTGTGGGTATCATTTTGCCATGAGGTAATGTTGTTACGGTTAAAGCCAGCTGAAGCATTAGCACTCATTACAAAATCACTAAAATCTCGTTCAGAACTTTGAAAAATGAGCTCTCCTTTTGCGGTATTTACCTGATAGTAAACACCGTGATGACCCGCTACAGCGTTAGATAATTCATTTTTAAGTTTCAGGTTTGATTTATACTGTTGTCTTAAAACTAATTCAATAGATTGATTAATAACATGCAGTTCACTACTATCTTGCTGGAAAAAATGATGTTTTATCGAACTATTTATTAAGGTGGCAACTAAAGTTAAGCACGCAATAACGGTTACAGCGACAAACAACACAACACGCATCGTAAGTGATAAAGGCCGTGACTTAATAGCCATCAGTTTCAACCTCTAATTTATAGCCCATACCACGAACCGTATGAATTAATTTAACAGTAAAGTCATCATCAACTTTTGCTCTTAGCCTACGAATGGCAACATCAATCACATTGGTGTCGCTATCAAAATTCATATCCCATACTTGAGAAGCAATTAACGAACGTGGCAGTACTTCACCTTCGCGCCGTAACAATAGTTCAAGTAAGCTAAACTCTTTATTACTCAATAAAATACGCTTGCCTGCACGTTGTATTTTTCGCTTTGGAATATCCATTTCTAAATCAGCAACTATCAGTATATCGTCAACTGTTTGTACTACACCACGGCGAATAAGAGTGCGTACTCTTGCTAAAACTTCAGCAAAAGCAAAAGGCTTTATTAAATAGTCATCAGCACCAAGTTCGAGCCCCTTTACTCTATCGTCTATACTATCGCGAGCAGATAAAAATAGTACTGGGGTTTTGTTATCTGCTTCACGTAGCGACTGTAAAATTTTCCAACCGGATACGTCAGGTAACATGACATCAAGTATTATTACATCAAATAAGTCGGTCATTGCTAGGTGATGACCGTCAAGTCCATTGCGCGCCAAAGAAACCTGAAAACCAGCTTCACTTAGCCCCTGTTTTAAATAATCTCCTGTCTTTGATTCATCTTCAACAACTAATAAGCGCATACAATTCCTTCATTAAAGTCCTAACAACTACCTCTGCAAATATTATGCAGTATCTGTCACTACAGCAACATGACACCAACATTACAACTTTGTAATGTTCGCGTCATGTTTAAGACAGGTCTATTTTCTATACTCAATACATATTCTGGTATGAAGGAGTAAGGAAATGGGGTTTAAAAAGTCATCACAACAGGTTAGCACACCACGAAGACGATTTGTTCAAGGCTTAATTGCAGGAGGTGTACTTGCTGCTTTTCCGAGTGTATTACATGCTGCATCATCTTTAGTAACAGGAACAATAACAGGCACTGTGCCCGAACTTAGCGGCAAAGTAATTGATCTGGTTATAGATGAATCGCCGGTTAACTTTACTGGCGTAGTACGTATGGCGACAACTATCAATGGCTCTATACCCGCCCCTACCTTGCGCCTCAAAGAAGGCGATGACGTTACTATTAGAGTAACAAATAAGTTATCAGTACCGAGTTCAATTCATTGGCATGGCATTATTTTACCGTACCAAATGGATGGCGTACCTGGTATCAGTTTTAAAGGCATTATGCCTGGCGAAACCTTTGTTTATAAATTTAAATTACAACAAAGCGGTACATATTGGTATCACTCACATAGTGGCTTTCAAGAAATGACTGGCATGTACGGTGCATTAATTATTGAACCGCGAGAAAAAGATATTATTAGTGCAGATAACGAGCATGTTATTCAATTATCTGATTGGACTGATGATGACCCAATGGCGCTGTTCCGCAAATTAAAAATACAGAGTGATGTATTTAACTTCAATCAGCCCACTGTTCCAGAATTTTTTGATGACGTTTCAAATAGCGGTGTTTCGAATGCTTTGCAACGCCGCAAAATGTGGAATCAAATGAGAATGAATCCTACAGATTTAGCTGACTTATCTGCATCAGCAATGACCTTTTTAATGAACGGTAGTACGCCAATGTCAAATTGGCGAGGAATGTTTAAAGTTGGAGAAAAAGTAAGACTTAGGTTTATTAATGGCTCAAGCAATACTTTTTTTGACGTTCGTATTCCAGAACTAAAACTAACAGTTGTACAAGCTGATGGGCAAAACGTTGAACCAGTGACAGTTGATGAATTTAGATTCGGCCCTGGTGAGACCTACGACGTAATTGTTGAGCCTAAAAATGATGCCTATACGATTTTTGCTCAAAGTATGGATCGCTCTGGTTACGCAAAAGGAACTTTATCAAGCTCGCCTAATATTGATGCGCCAGTACCTGCACTTGACCCTGTTGAATGGTTAACGATGACCGATATGATGGGCAATATGACCCACGGCGGTGAGCATTCTGCAATGGCAGGTATGGCTGGCATGTCAGGTATGAACTCTAAAGAAATGGATCATAGCGCTATGGATCACGGTCCAATGGCGATGGATCATAGCAAACATGGTATGTCTGAAAACCCATTAGCGGTTGCCAGCTCTAAAGTGCGTCATGCAAAAACGGAGTATGGAGCTTCAGTTGATATGCGCGTTGATATGCCGAGAACAAATCTTGATGATCCTGGTATTGGTTTACGTAAAAATGGTCGTCGTGTTTTAACACTTGCAGATTTACACTCACTTGAAGGGATCACTAACCAGCAAGAGCCAGAAGCTGAAATTGAGCTGCATTTAACCGGAAATATGGAACGTTATAGCTGGTCATTTGATGGCTTAGAATTTGGTAAAAGCACGCCAGTGCATATGAAGCATAACCAACGTTTAAGAGTTATTTTACAAAACGATACCATGATGACGCACCCTATGCATTTGCATGGTATGTGGAGTGATTTAGAAAACGAGCAAGGTGATGTGCAAGTGCGACGTCATACGATACCTGTTCAACCCGCACAAAGAATCAGCTTTTTAACCACCCCTCACGATGTAGGTCGCTGGGCTTGGCATTGCCATTTATTATTCCATATGGATGCCGGTATGTTTAGAGAGGTAGTCGTATCATGAAACAATTAAAACTATCTAAATCATTAGGTTTATTAATGTTAACAGGGGCTTCATTAATTAGTTTCCCTTTATTAGCGCAAAGTGAAATGGCACAAATGAATAGCGCTAAGATGCAACCACAAGGAGGAAGTGCACCTAAAGATGCAAGAGACCCCCATGCTTACTCTGCGGGAACAACTTTAACAGAAGGCCCATATGCGCTTGAGGGCAATGAGCGATTAACACTCGCTGATGAGCATCCATTTTACGCATTACTAGGCGATCGTCTTGAATATAACGAGCAAGCAAACGCAGGTGTATTTGACTTACAAGCATGGTACGGCACTACCTTTGATCGATTGGTAATTAAAACCGAGGGTGATTTCAGCGAAGGAAGTATTGAAGAAAACCAAACCGATATTTTATGGGGTCACGCCGTATCAGCATATTGGGATACTCAAGCAGGTGTTCGTCTTGATTACAATAAAGAAGGTGAAAATCGGCAATGGTTAGCTTTTGGCTTACAAGGTTTAGCCCCTTATTGGTTTGAACTTGATATGACAGCATACGTAGGTGAGCGAGGCAATACCGCATTTACGTTAGAGGCAGAGTACGAACTATTACTCACGCAAAAGCTAATTATACAACCGCGAGCCGAAATTACACTTTATGGCAAAAACGATAAACAAAACGAACTTGGAAGTGGCCTATCAAGCAGCGCGATTGGCTTTAGGGTTCGTTATGAATTTACACGCCAGTTTGCGCCCTATATTGGCGTTGAATGGAGCAATAAATTTGGCAATACCGCCGACTATGCCACATCAAGTGGACAAAGTAACAACAACACCGCATTTGTTGCGGGTATTAAATTTTGGTTTTAATCATTTTAAATAAGAGGTAATTATGAAGTTTTTTAATTCTGCAGTAGCCATTTTAGGTTTAGTGCTTACATTTTCCGCATCAGCGCATATATCACTCAAGCAATCAACACCTGCGCAAGAAGCCATGTTAATGAAAAGCCCAGAGCAACTTTCGTTAACTTTTGGTGGTGAAGTAAGGCTAGCAAAAGTCATCATCAAAGATGAAAAAAATAAATCAATAAACTTTGATTTCAAACCCAGCGCCACCCCAAGCACAGACTTTAATTGGTCATTACCGAGCCTAGCCCAAGGCACTTACACGGTTAAATGGACAGCACTGGGTGGTGATGGACATAAAATGACCGACACGTTTAGATTTATGGTACACAAAAGTGAATCGCATAAGATGATGCAAGAACAATCTAATACCCACAGCAAACATAATCATTAAGTAGCAACATAATGCAATTAAGTGAATGGTCAGTACTCTTATTATTATTAAAACTAGCAAGCTATATAGCAATTGCAGGGCTTGCGGGCACTTTATTAATGCGCTTTATGTGTGGCAACAGCAATGTTGCAGGGCATCAGGTAATTAGCTTTTATCAGTTCTTAAAACGTTGGCAAATTACGTGTGTAGTTACAGGTAGTATTGCTGCACTTTTACAAGTACCAATAGAAGCTGGAGCAATGGCTGAATCAGGCTTTATGGGAATGTTTGACCCCTTTATGCTTGAAATTGTTTGGCAATCAGTCATAGGTGACCAAGCAACGTTTAGAATACCAGCGCTTATTATTGCTCTAATTAGCGCATGTATGTGGAGTGTGGAATCAGATGATAACGTAGCAGGTTATAAAAACGGTGCCGTTATACTAATCATGCTTGGGTTTATCGCTTATAGCTTCACTTTTACTGGGCACAGTGCAAATGAAAATGGGTTAGTGAAAAGTATTTTAACCTTTCACCTTATTGCCATTGCGAGCTGGTTAGGGTCATTGTGGCCGCTTTACAAAAGCTGCACTTTACTACCTACCAGTGAAGTAAAGCGGTTAATGCATTACTTTGGTCAACTCGCTATTGTTATTGTATTTGTACTACTTATTTCGGGCTTAACTCTGCTCCTGCAGTACCTAGAGTCATTTTCTGCGTTGTTTACATCAAATTATGGGCAACTAATTTTATTAAAGCTGTTACTCGTCAGCGCGATGCTGTTACTAGGTGCATGGCATAAGCTTTTTTTAGTCCCGCAAATCACTCAACAACACCATATAAGTATATTAAAACGCTCGATCACTGTTGAAATATTAATTGCCCTATTTGTACTTATTACAACAAGTGTATTTACAACACTTGTTGGTCCGCCTATTTAACGATTAATAAAAAAGGAAAATGTATGTTAATTAAATCCTTTAATTTAAAAATTTTATTGCTACTAATTTTTAGCACTGTTAGTTCTTTTACTGTTAGTGCACATGACGATGAAAAATATTCAAAAAAAGGCAAGGCCTTTGTCAATGTTGATAGCGAGGCTGCAAAAACAGTCAGCCTATTTCATGCATCTCTAAAACAAGGCAATCGCGAAGCTGCACGTAAATTACTGGCCGACGATGTCATCATTTTTGAAGGCGGAAGTGTTGAGCGTTCTGCAGATGAATACGCGAAACATCATATGATAGCGGATATGAAATTCTTAAGTGCTGTTAATAGTGAACTACTAGAGCATCAAGTTTACACAAATGGAGACATAGCTTACTCAATTTCAAGAAGTAAAACTCAAGGAAAGTACAAAGGAAAAGATATTAAGTCTATGGGAATGGAATCAATCACATTAAAAAACACCGATACAGGTTGGAAAATCACTCATATTCATTGGTCAAATTAAGGAGTTAACAATGCGAGTAATCTACATTACCTCAGCGTTATTTTTATCATTAACTATGTCATTTTCGGCGATAAGTATCGAAAAACAACATAAAGCATTAATAACTTATGAGAATTCAGAAAAACCTAAAATTGAGCTTACCGTTTATAAAAGTAAAAATTGTGGATGTTGTAATAAGTGGATTGCTCATTTGAGCGAAAACAATATTCAAACAAAAGCAATTAACGTCAATGACATGGGGACGATTAAATCTCAGTATCAAATAAAATCAAATATGCGGTCATGCCATACAGCCGTTTCAGCCGATGGATTTGTATTTGAAGGTCATGTTCCCGCCAAACATATAAAACAGTTTTTAGCTGAACAACATCCTGAAAAGACGATAGGGCTCTCTGTTCCCGCTATGCCTGCTGGTACGCCAGGTATGGAAATGGGCGATCGCTTTTATAAATATAATATTGAAATGCTTACGCACGATTTACAGCAAAATACTTATAAGCATATTAGCAAATACGCTGAGCAGTTTTAACACTTATGGCACAACTCTTGATGTAATATTAAACATTGATTCAATGATTAAATATATAGTGGGTTTACGCCTAATAACCTGTAAGAATTACCCATTGGTATAAATGATATACAAAGTAAATGATAGAAAGGAGCCATCTAATGTCGCAGTATTTAAAGTTTTTCTTAATGATAGCCACATCAACATTAGTCATGTTTGTACTGATGTATTTGAATACTTATCAGCTAAGTCATGTTTTTTTTAGTGAAACTCGCACTTATATGGCGCTTTATATGGGAGCCATGATGGCAGTGATAATGCTACTTTTCATGCTCAATATGTATAAAGATAAAAAGAAAAATATAACAGTACTCATTGCTAGTGTTACCGTATTTGCGGGAAGTTTATTTTTAGTTCGATCACAAGCGACTGTTGATGATAGCTCATGGATGTCGGCGATGATCCCACATCATTCAATTGCAATACTCACCAGTGAAAGGGCAAAAATCAAAGATAAGCGAGTCCAAGAGCTTGCAACAAATATTATTGAGGCACAGCGTCGTGAGATTAAAGAAATGCAGTGGTTACTAAAGGATATAGAGAAAAATGGCCTAGCAGAAACTCAGGAGCAAGCACAATCTAGGACCGTACCGGATTTTAATGCTAAGTAAAATTTTATACCAATACATAAAAGGGAGCTAAACATGAGTAAATCAGCCCAACTTTTTAGAATGGCCACAGATGAGCATATTTGTCCGTTTGGTTTAAAATCAAAAGACCTACTAGAGCGAGAGGGATATACAGTTGATGATCAGCTATTAACTTCTCGAGAGCAAACAGATGAATTTAAAAAACAACACAGTGTAGAAACTACACCTCAAACATTTATTGATAATAAACGTATAGGTGGCTATGACGACTTACTCGATTACTTTGATAAGCCAAAAGCTGGGCAAGAAGGTACAACTTACACGCCCGTGATTGCGATTTTTTCGGTTAGTTTTTTGCTTAGTGTGGCATTTAGTTTTGCAGCGAATAATAGCTTATTATCAATGCAAACCGCTGAACTGTTTGTAGCCCTAACAATGGCAGTGTTAGCAATACAAAAGCTTCAAGACTTATTTAGCTTTACTAATTCATTTATAACCTATGACTTAGTCGCTATGAAAGTAGTCAGGTACGCCTATGTTTACCCATTTTTAGAAGCATTTGTTGGCATTGGAATGATAGCCGGATTACCAGCCTATATTATTGCCCCTATTTCATTGTTCATAGGTGGGGTTGGTGCTGTTTCAGTGATAAAAGCAGTCTATATAGATAAACGAGAGTTAAAATGTGCGTGTGTAGGCGGTGACAGTAACGTACCACTAGGGTTTATCTCCCTAACAGAAAACCTGTTTATGATCGCTGCCGGTATTTGGATGTTTGTTAAGTAAACAACAGCTTTAATTTAAAAACATGATGATGTACTAGTGTGATTACCAAGGGATTATGTCGCTCTAATTACCGAGCGACTTTGTCGTAAATAGCATATCAGCTGTACTAGCTCATATCAGATCTCACAGTTTAAGTGAATAAGTTTAGACTTCATCAGGCAGACTGCTATGAGCGAACAGCGGTCATTGGAAAAGTTAAATTTATTCTAGTGCTTTGAGTAGAAATCTAATTTTGTCCAATAACATTATTAAACGCCGTTTTGGTGTGTTATAAGCTGTTAGTAAGACACGAATATTTCGCATATGGAGTTGCCAATGAATAACGAAACAAATAACCCTCGCATTAAAGAAGATGTTGAGCCAAAAGACCTAATTAAAATGCAAACTGAAGTCGGTTTAATTGAATCAATGCTTCAGTCGAAGACGCTCACAGCTATAGTCATCATTGCAATTATTTTGTTGGGTGGCTTTTTCATGTTCTTGTCCAAGGTGACAGGTTAGCCGCAACAGAATGTATTGCTAACAAGCATCTAAATCCTACATTGCCGGCAGCCACACTTTTAGCAAGCAACGCAAAAAGCCCGCCAGTGCAAGGCGTATTAGGCGAGCGTTAACAATGTCCGCAATTGGCACAGACTGTGTGAAAACTCTGATCACCTTTTGGTCTAAGTATGTTCTGCTTATGATCTATTAATCTATACATTTAGTTCACTTAATATACTGATATTTATATAATTAGACTATTGATTCAGTTGAGGGTTGAGGCAGTATGTCAAAGTTTATAAGCGGTGAAAGTCGTGACCAATCAACGTTATTTCCAGAATCGTTGGAAGATTACGTCAGTGAAGATAATACGGTCAGAGTGATTGATGTTTTCATTGAGGAACTAAATCTAGCTGAATTGGGGTTTAAAGGATTAACTTTAAAGTCCACAGGCCGCCCTAAGTATCATCCAGCCACATTATTAAAACTGTATCTTTATGGTTACCTCAACCGTATTCAATCATCCCGCCGATTAGAAACCGAATGCCAACGCAATATTGAACTGATGTGGCTACTTGGTAA
>NZ_AUTH01000052.1:0-66410 GCF_000497975.1 Pseudoalteromonas sp. TB41
TTACCAAGTAGCCACATCAGTTCAATATTGCGTTGGCATTCGGTTTCTAATCGGCGGGATGATTGAATACGGTTGAGGTAACCATAAAGATACAGTTTTAATAATGTGGCTGGATGATACTTAGGGCGGCCTGTGGACTTTAAAGTTAATCCTTTAAACCCCAATTCAGCTAGATTTAGTTCCTCAATGAAAACATCAATCACTCTGACCGTATTATCTTCACTGACGTAATCTTCCAACGATTCTGGAAATAACGTTGATTGGTCACGACTTTCACCGCTTATAAACTTTGACATACTGCCTCAACCCTCAACTGAATCAATAGTCTAATTATATAAATATCAGTATATTAAGTGAACTAAATGTATAGATTAATAGATCATAAGCAGAACATACTTAGACCAAAAGGTGATCAGAGTTTTCACACAGTCTGGGCACAGAGCAGTCAACTAAACTGGGCTGCATTATTAAGTGGTTAGCTACATAAAGCCTGTATTTGGTAACTTTATGCCATTATATACTTCAATTTTATGCCAAGTTATACTTCACTTACGACGCTGTAGCTCAGTAAAAGCATATGTTCTTATGCCAACTTATACTTCAAACAACATTTGGGTGTATTAAAATTCCATTTATCTATTTTCTAATATTTTATTTTGTTATTCGTACGCTAATTCTAGCTTTTACGCACTTAGCTAATTTTTTGTCATTATAGACAATAGCTAACGGGTAAGTAATAATTAAAACTCGTGATTATACTATACACCGCAGGTGTTCAATAAAGCTATAAAGGGTCAATATGGCATCTCAGAGGAATAAATGGGCGCTGGCAATATTACTCGGGCTTATTGGAGGTTGCGCTAACCTTCTACCTCTGTATTTTTTTGATAGCTCTGAATTTTTATTTGGTCAGACGTTTGTAATACTTAGCCTAGTGTTTGCAGGGCTTCGTTATTCTCTTCTTAGTTTAGCGATTGTAACTGGTTTTTTATTTTATCGCTGGGGGCATAGCTGGACCAGTGTTGTTTATGTACTTGAGCTATTTTGGCTTTATGTCTTTTGTTTAAAGCGTTCTAAGCCAATACTTCCTTTAGGCGCCGTATTTTGGTTTTTAGTGGGCTTACCACTGGTGTGGGTTTTGGGTCACTTTGTTATAGGCCTGCCTTGGCTCACACTTGTTGTGGCTGCCTCAAAATACTTAATCAATGCTATGATAGCGTTGGCTTTGGTTGACTTGGTGAGTATATTTGTCCCCCATGCAAGCCGAGCTTATCAAGGGCAGCCTCTGGCCCGAATATTAAGCTATGTTGTAAGTATAATTATTGCTTTAGTGGTTTTGATCACCAGTGCCTTTTTGGTTAATCAGCATTATTCGCGCTTAGAATACGAAGTAAACACTCAACTTAAAGAAAAATCTCGTTCGATCAGTGCCCAGCTGAGTGATTATTTATTGTTTCATAAAAGTGCCATGGTAATAACCAGTGATGCAATAAGTGCTGGGGTATCAATACAACAGCAGTTAGAGCGGCTAATGGAATTATATCCTGGCTTTGTAACTAGTCTATATGCCAGCTCTGAAGGTTATGTCGAGAAAAGTATGCCGAGTGAATTACTCAGTGGTTTGAGTCAGAGTCAGCGTTATATTAATGATCGTCCTTATTTTGCTCAAGCTCAGCAGTTCCCGTTGGGCTACATCAGTGGTGTTTTTCAAGGCAGAGGATTAGGCGATCAACCCATTGTAGCGCTTTCCGCCCCGATTTATAAAAATGATGAGTTTTATGGGGTCGTTGAGGGATCACTTAAGCTAGATCAATTAGAGCGGTTTATACCAAATTTATTTGAATATAATGGGGATTTACTTGTTCTAGATGCAGATAAAAAAGTGGTATTTAGTTCGTTAAGCCAGTTTGCTGCGCTCAGTGATTTTAAGCAGCAGGAACTTAGTCTTCAAAGCCTCAGTGGCAATCAACTTTTTCGCTCAAATGATAACGAGATGTACCATACAAATCAGTATGTTGACGACAACACAGGTTGGCAGGTTATATCGTTATATAATCGTAAACATTTAACTATGGTGGTAGTGGCTGCATGGTTGCCTACTATGTTATTAGGATTATGCTCTATTGCACTAGTGGTTTTATTTATTCATAAATTTACCCATTTGTTGGTTAAACCCATCATAGAGCTCACTCATTTAATTAATAGCTTTAGTAAAACTAAAAAACACGTATTTAATACAGATTCTAGTTGGTATGAAGTGCTGCAACTACAGCAACAATTTGAAATGTTGGGCAATGCACTACAACACTCAATTAAAAGTTTGCAAACTTCTAATGTAAAAAATGAAGATCTCAATAAACAGCTTAGTCATTTTAATCAGCAATTAGAAGAGAAAGTCGCAGAGCAAACAACTGAATTAACACAAGCAGTTAAACTCGCCAATGAAGCAAATATTGCTAAGTCACAATTTTTAGCAAACATGAGTCACGAACTTCGAACACCTATGAATGGCATATTAGGTATGGGAGAGGTTTTGCTTCGAGATCAGTCCTTAAGTACCGAACAAAAGGAGTTGTTAATCACACAACAAAAAAGTGCAAAAAACTTGCTTAATATTCTTAACGATATTTTAGATTTTTCTAAAATTGAAGCAAATGCCATGGAGTTAAATATTAAGCCTACGCAGCTAACTCCATTTATCGAAAATATACGTTCTTTATTTTCCTCTATTGTTGCTGCCAAAGAGGTAGAATTTACGGTTATTCAATCTAAGAATTTGCCACTGTGCATTAGTGTTGATGAATTACGCTTAAATCAGGTGATCATTAATTTACTCTCTAATGCGTATAAATTTACGCAGCAAGGCTTTGTGAATTTGTCGTTTGATTATCACGATAATAAGCTTCAAGTTAGCGTTGAAGATAGTGGCATTGGTATTGCGAAGGCACAGCAATCACTGTTATTTAGCGAATTTACTCAAGCTGATGTGGGCGTTGCTCGTAAATATGGGGGAACAGGGCTCGGGTTGGCTATTTCTCAAAAGCTGATAAAAATGATGGGCGGTGAAATTCAGTTAAACAGCGAAGAGGGTAAAGGTAGTACGTTTGCGTTTAGTATTAGTGCACCAGAGTCAGCAGACGCTCCCTCAACCTTACCTAAAAAAGCAGCTTTGCAACCAAATCTGCTGGGTAAGCACATACTGTTGGTAGAAGATAATGCGATAAATCGGCAGGTTATTTCAAAAATGTTGGAGCCGACTAAAGCTGTGGTTGTTATGGCCGAGGATGGTATTAAGGCTCTTGATGTATTAAAAGAGCAATCGTTTGATTTGATTTTAATGGATTGCCAAATGCCTAACATGGATGGTTATGAATGCACACGTACGATTAGAGTTATGGAACTTAAAACAGGTTGGCGAGTGCCTATAGTAGCGATTACGGCTAATGCCTATGAAGAAGATAAACAGCGATGCTTAATAGCCGGTATGGATGACTTTATTGCCAAACCAATTAATAGTGATGATTTATACACTGTGATTGGTAATATACTCAGTTGATAATGGTTCAACAGGCAAAAGCTTACACCGTGCCAGAGAGTATTCGCTTGCCAAATGGTTAAATGTATCTAATTAGTTTTATGAGCAGAAAGATAATAGGACGGAGGATTAGCCTGAGTAAACTAATGGCAAGTCGATGCTACTCAGGCTAAGTAATTACATTGACTCTAATTTCATACCGCGTGTTTCTTTGATGTATTTGACCACAAAAAATACACTAATAAATGCCGATAAGGCATAAAAGCCATAAGCGCCAGCTAAACCAATACTACCTAGCATGATAGGGAAGGTCATAGTAATAGCAAAGTTAGCTATCCACTGCGCACTAGCAGCAACTGCAAGCGCGGCGCCGCGAATGCGGTTATTAAACATTTCACCAAGCAGTACCCACACAATTGGGCCCCAGCTTAAACCAAAAAATACCACAAACAGGTTAGCCATTATTAAAGCAAAGGTACCCATATTTTCGCTAAGTGCTAACTTGCCCGCTTCATCAAGGCCTGCACTGCCAAAGGTGTAGGTAAGTGCACTTAAACTAATAAACATACCTATACTACCTACCAGTAACAATGGCTTACGTCCCACTTTATCAACTAAAGCAATAGCAATAAAAGTAGACAAAATATTAGTGGTACCCGCAAGCACGTTTATAAACAGTGATTGTGATTCATCAAAACCAGCGGCTTGCCAAAGCTCTGAACCGTAATAAAATACCACGTTAATACCAACAAATTGTTGAAACACTGACAAGGCCACACCCACCCAAACAATAGGGTGTACCTTTTTACTGCCATCGATAAATAAATCGCGAATACTTGGTTTTTTATCGCTTTTCAGAGACTGCTTTACGTCATTGATTTGCGCATCAGCATCATCGTTTGAAATTTTATTAAATACAGTTTTAGCGTGTTTAAGCTTGCCTTGTGCGACTAAGTAACGCGGTGACTCAGGAATAAAAAGTACGCCAATTAAAAATAAGCCTGCAGGAACAAGTTCAGCCCAAAACATCCAGCGCCATGCGGCTAAATCTAACATTAAAATACCTTCGGCACCGCCAGCGGCGTTAGCAATTAGGTAATTACTTAAAAAGGCTGCGAATAAACCAAGTACGATAGCGAGTTGTTGTAATGTCGCTAAACGACCACGTAAACTTGCTGGTGCTACTTCTGCAATATAAGCAGGTGCTAAAACAGAGGCTGCCCCTATGCCTAATCCGCCAAATAAGCGGTAAAAAATAAACTCAGCAGAACTATCGGCAACCCCAGAGCCAAAAGCGCTGACTGCAAATATAATGGCAGTGACAATCATAATAGCGCGACGGCCAAATTTGTCAGCTAATGGGCCAGCAGCTAAAGCCCCCAGCGCACAACCTAATAATACAGATGCAACATTAAAACCAGTTGCAACACTGCTTGAGTTAAATGTATTACCTAATGCCGATACGGTGCCGTTTATAACGCCCGAATCGAAACCAAATAAAAAGCCACCAATAGCGGCAATGGCCGATATAAAAATAACATATAAAAGCGAGCACTTAGTCTGTGCGCTATGCTCACCTTTAGTTGCATGCTGTGTCGTCATGTTGTTCAATCCTAATTTTTATTATGTGTAATGAAGTTAAAGTAGCACTAAATTTGCTGGCAACCTTAGCACAGAGTGATCACGCTAAAAAAGATATTTCAATAGTAATACGTATGCATAAAAATTTATTGGGTTGATAAAAATAACGAGATACTAGATACTGTTTTTATATACAGTGTGGGCGGTTTTATGAAAAAAGAGTTACCAGCGAAATATTATTTGGCACATTTTAGAGAGCTATTAACGTTTGTGAGCGAGAAATGCATGCATTTACTCGAGCAAAAGCATATTTCATTTATTAGTAAAATAAATACGCTCGACGAGCAGAGCCAGTGTATGTTGGCGCGCATTTATTCTCGTAAGCCTTATTTAGTTCAAACCCAATCATTAAACTACGAAGAAATTAGTTCGCCATACCAAGCACTTTTTAAATTAAAAGCGGCAAAGTTAATTGTAGAACCCTCTAATAAAGATCATAGGCAACTACTAAGTCACCTAACAAAACCGGCCTTAATAGAGCTGCTAGAAAAGCAAGAACAACCACCATTATTTAAAAAAAGCGCTGCTAAAAGTAACTTAGTTGAAATAGCTAGTTCATTCTTTGAATCTAAGCCAGAGTGTCTTGCACACTTATATAATCAGTACGTGATAAATAATAGAGAAGAGTATTACGAGTATTTTGAATTTTTATATATCGGCAGGCTCAGTGCAGGCGATATTAATCATCAAAATCGATTTGTACTGCGAGATTTAGGCGTAACACCTGTTAGGCAAGAGCATAGTGAAAGCTTGTCGCGCTTTGATTCAATAGAGGAAGCGCAGTCTAACTATGCATTAAACCGTTTGCGACTAACGCTTAAAAATACAAAAGATGACAATGAAAGAGAGGTACTAGCAAAGCAGCTAATAAATGAAGTAGCGTTGGGGGTTATTGCACAAGAGTTAAAAAACAAGTTACTGGTTATACTTTATAAGCAACTAAAAGCAACTAACCCAACACTTGCGTTTGATGTACTTAATGCTTGCGAAGACGATGCACAAGCCTTAGAAATTCAAATAAGGGAGCAATATCGACAAGGCAATAAGCAATGGGTAAAAAAGCAGCTTGAGCAAATTATAGAAAACCCGCTCACCGATGAGTTACTGTACTTTGCGGATGACTTTTTAATGCGCAAATTTAACAAGCAAACACGCTCACGGCTTAGTGAAATGTTAGCCAGTACACGCTGTATTATAGAAGTTGATGAACTTTACCGTGGCGATGTTGAGTTAGGTGTAAGTGATCACTACACTCGCCAAGGTAAACACGTTTTTTATACTGAGAATACCTTGTGGCAAAGCTTATTTGCGCTGGTTTTTTGGCAGGAACTTTTTATTGAAACCCCAACCCCACCCTGCAATGAATTTGATATTTTCCCACAAGCGTTAAAAACAGACTCCTTTTACTTAAATCAATCCTCACAAATAGAAGCGCGGCTGGCTGCGTGTAATAGTACCCCCAAATTGCTGCGTTTAGTGTGTAACCATGCCGCGAAGTATTATGAGCAACCAAATGGCTTATTTAGGTGGCACCCAGATGTTTTAAAGCCAGTAGAGATGCTTATATTAAATAGCCCAATAACGGCTTTACTTCAGCATTTAAAAAATATGGCAAAAAACTACCGACAATTAAAAGATGGTTATCCCGATTTAATGATTGTTGATAGTAACGCCGTTCATTTTGAAGAGGTTAAAGCGCCTGGCGATAAGCTCAAAAGAAACCAACTAGTGAGTATCGATAATTTAAAAAGCTGTGGCTTTATCGTAAATATTGCAGCGGTAAACTGGTATGTAGATCCTAAGCGGATTTATAGTGTGGTAGATATTGAAACAACAGGGGGATTAAAGGGTGGTAATCGAATTACCGAAATTGGTGTTGTTAAAATACAGCAAGGCAACATTATTGATACATGGACTACGCTGATAAACCCAGAGCGGCCTATCCCTCGTTTTATTACTAAACTAACCGGTATCAACGACGCCATGGTAAGTGATGCGCCTATATTTAGCGACATTGCTTCGACTTTATTAGATAAGCTTTCGGGTAGTATTTTTGTCGCTCACAATGTTAATTTTGATTATGGCTTTATTAAAAAAGAGCTTGAGGGGCTGGGAATCAACTTTAAAATGCCAAAACTATGTACCGTTGTTGAATCACGTAAAGCATTTAAGGGATTAAAGTCGTACTCACTGGGGAATTTATCTGCACACTTTAATTTAGATTTAACTAACCATCACCGTGCATTAGATGATGCTAAAGCGGCCGCGCAGTTATTGTTACTGGTACAACAATCTACAAATAGGGTTTGCGTTTAGGAAGTAAAAAGCGCTAAGTGCGCTTTGTTACTTTATTTTCAAAGTCACTTTTTACGATATCGAGCGCTTTTAATACTTCTTCGGGCTCTACATCGTGTTGCTCTAATATCATAATTAAATCAACAGCCAGTTTTATGTGTGTAGGGGCGTCTTCTAGCGGTTTACTCATTAATATCTTTCTTTTTAGCAATCTGATCAATCGCAAAGTTAATGGCAAGTTCAACGCGTTGTTCCATGTCCATACGATCTGTTTGGGTTAGATAAAACGCCATGTCTACATCGTATCGAATATAACGTGGGGGTAACTGATTGAGTACGGTACAGCAAAAGTCAGCCATTACATCGTCGTTGTAACGCTCATTAAGTTTACGTTTTTCTATTTCTTCTAAAACGAGTTTTTCGTAAAAATTGTGTATGTCGTCATCTAATCGCATATTCCTGTCACTCTTTTTTATTGTCTGTAATGAGTCTATACCAAGGACTGTTATAAATCGAGAGCCGCTTTAAATAGTTGTTTATGGACACTGACTAAATCATTGATGTTACGTTGATAACCCCCACCTAAAGCGCACATCAGCGGTATGTTTCGCTGCTTACAAAAGTTAAGAACAGCAAAGTCGCGTTTATACACACCAGCTAGAGAAACATCAAATAAGCCGAGTTCGTCTTTGGTATAAATATCGGCGCCCGCATTATATAAAATAATATCGGGCTGGTGGAGGCGAACACATAACTCAAGAGCTTGCTCTAGTGTTGTTAAATACTCTGCATCTGTGGTGTTTGCAGGTAAGGCAAAGTCGTAGTTTGAGTGCTGTTTTTGCCGAGGAAAGTTTTGTTCACAGTGAATTGAGCAGCTAATTATCTGCTCGTGCTGTTGGGTTATTTGCGCGGTACCGTCACCTTGGTGTACGTCACAATCAAATATTAATACAGTATCGGCTTGCTCTGTTGCAATAAGGTGCGCTGCCGCAATGGCTAAATCATTAAAAATACAAAAGCCACTGCCGTAATTGCTGTAAGCATGGTGATAGCCGCCACTTAAATTAGCCGCTAAACCACTTTCAAGTGCTGTTTCAGCGGCTTGAATACTGGCACCAACAGAGTAAAGAGTTCGCTCAACAAGTTTATAAGAGTGAGGAAATCCCATTTTCTTCACCGCTTTGTCAGTCAACGACCCGTTTAAAAAGTCAGCAATATAATCTGAGCTATGGCATAAGCTTAACTGCGCTGTAGTTGCAGGCGAAGGCGATATAAATTGGGTGTAGCCCAGGGTCTGTTGACCTTTCAAGGTTGAATTTGCAGCAGTCTGTTTGGTATTTAGGCAAGGCAGAGCCTATGTGGTGTGGTTATTCCCCATAAATAGGTGATAACGCAGCATTAATGCCAAACAGGCGCTGCCCTTCGGGTTCTGCCTAGGGGCGATTTACTCTTTGTTGCCTACATGGATGTAGGTAAGGGGCGTGAGCAGGACGCGGAAGCTTTGCTCGGTTTTTACTTAGCCCACTAGGTTACAAACCTCGCGCCGCGATTAAATCGCCCCTAGTTTGAACAAATTTTAATCTGCAAAGGTCAACAGACCCTAGACATTCAACTTCATGCTTGAGCTGCTGATACTTTTTAATTGGAAATCGATGGCGGTCAGGTAATTCTAGCTGCGAGTACAGTTCGTGGTAATAAAGCTGCATTAGCGTAGCTGTTGTTTTTCTACTTGTTGAATTTTGTCTTCGGTGGCAGAAATCGCTTTTCTACAACGGCCGAGTCGTGCATGAGTGGTTAAAATTTCCTGGTTAAGCTTTTGTGCTTGCGCAGGCGATGCTTTTTCCATTTGCAATTTACGCTCTTCAATCATTAATACCAGGCGGCGTTCAAATTCATGGTTTTGTTTAAGTTCGTCATATAACTCGTGGGATGATTGCATGATTTTTTGCACCGCTTGTTTATAAACAGGCTGTTTAGCACGAGGCTTATAATGACTTTTATTTTCTTTCACCCAAATAGGGGTCGATTTAATAACATTAAATACCGCTTGTACCTGACTGGCAATACGCTCAAGTGCGTAAGTGTAGGCATGGCGGTGTTCGCTCGGTGGTAAGCTAGCTATTTCATCTTCTATTTCTACTACGTAGTCGGCTAAGTTCATACTTTTGGTGCTAAACACGGCTCTGTCAAATAAGCTTGGCTGTGCCTGCATATAACGATTTTTAGCAAATAATTTTGCTTTATCAAATTGCTCAGCTTGTTGCTTAAGCGTAGCAACTTGTTGGCGTAGTTTGTCTAAAGCAGCAGATTGCATATTAAAAGTATGCCTCGTAAATTAGTTTTAACGCTAAAAGTATAACCATAGTATTAAATACTGGGCGAATAAATTTACTGCCAAAACGAATAGCTGAATGTGCGCCAAACCATGCACCAAGCATGATAAAGAAGCCCATTGTAATTCCCAGTAAAAAGTTAACATGGCCAAGTGCAACAAAGGTGATCAGAGAGATGAAGTTAGAAACAAAATTCATTGAACGCGCCAAACCACAATTGAGTAGCAAACTCATTTTATAAAGCATACCGTTTGAGGCAGTCCAAAAAGTTCCCGTTCCAGGCCCAGCTAAACCATCAAAAAAACCTAGGCTTAATCCTTGTAGCCACTGTTTTACTTTTATTGTGCGGGTTAATTTAGGCAGATCATCACTTTGTGTGGTACTTAAATTACCAAACAAGCTGTAGCAAGCCACTAAAATAATAATAATGGGTAAGAGCTTATTTAAAAACTCGATACTTAAATGATCAACAATAAGTGTGCCTAACAAAGCACCTATGGCGGTAGCCATAATAGAAGCAAACCAAAATCGTGGGTTAAATAGTTGTTTTTTATAATAGGTGATACTGGCCGTTAACGAGCCAAAACTGGCGGCCAATTTATTAGTGCCAAGCGTTAAATGAGGAGGTAATCCTGCCGTTAACAGTGCTGGTACAGTGAGTAATCCACCGCCGCCAGCAATAGCATCAATAAAGCCAGCTAAAAGTGCAACGCCACATAAAATAGCCCAAGTTGTTGGGTCGAGTGCAAGTTCAAACATCAGTAATCTATTTGTCTTTTAAAAGGTGGTAAGGTGTCAAGCATGGCTTTGCCATATCGTTTGGTGACTAGGCGTCTATCTAAAATAGTTATTGTGCCTGCATCACTTTCTTTACGCAGCAGTCTACCACAGCTTTGTACCAATTTCTTTGCTGCGTCTGGGACGGTTATCGATAAAAACGGATTACCGCCTTTACTTTGCACAAACTCTGCTTGCGCTTCTTCGATAGGCGAGGTGGGCACCGCAAACGGAATTTTGGTAATAATCAGGTTTTCTAAATACTTCCCAGGTAAATCAAGCCCTTCAGAAAGACTTTGGGTACCAAATAAAATACTGCCCTTGCCTTCATCAATATTTTTAGTATGTAATTTGAGTAAAGCTTCTCGTGACATTTCACCTTGTACTAATAAGTTAAATCCCTTTGTTCTAAGAAACTTACTTACATGGTCCATTTGCCAGTAAGAGGCAAACAACACTAAGTTGGCTTTTTTAGTGTTCAGATATTCGGGTAATGTTTTAGCAATATGATCGCTAAATTCTTTATCTGTTGGCTCTATACTTGAGGCCGGAATGCGTAAAGTGGCTTGTTTTGGGTAGTCAAACGGAGAGGGGACTTTAATGAATTTTACCCCTTCTTCTTTGGCAAGGCCGCTTTCATAGGCAAAATGATCAAATGAACCGAGTGCGCTCAAGGTAGCTGAACATAACACGGCTCCAGCACATTCGCTCCACAGCTTATCTTTTAAATAATAACCGACTTCAATCGGGCAGTCGCTAAGCAGATGGTCGTGATGGCTTTTATATTCAAGCCGTTTTATCCAACGCGCATGCGGCGTACCTTCGCCTTTAGTGGCGTAACTAAACCATAATTTATTAAGTTGCTCTAATCGGTTTATGTATTGCCCGCTTTCAGCCAAAATGGGGTCGGCAACATAAGGTTTAATATCACCGTCGCTTACATCTTGGGTGAGGGTGTCGTGCATCTTATTCAAATACCGTAAAGCATCAAGCGTGGCTTCGCTAATATCTTTTGCTTTTGCGTGTAACGATTTAGGGATTTCACCATGTTCAAAGCGATAGGTATCGTCTTTAGAATATTCAAAATCAGCGTTGTCGAGTATATCGCGCACCACTTTTAAATCTTTGTTAGCATCGTTAACGCTATCGCATAACTTAAAGTTTTGCCCAATACCTTTTTGACCCACTAACACTTTGGCCATTTTGCCACTGAATTTAGTAAGTTTGTCGAGCCAATCTATCGTGCCTTTTATTGTGGCGGCGGCAGATGAAAAGTCGCGGGTAATATGTGCAAGGTGGTGCGCTTCATCGATTACATAAATGGTATTGTCGGGCTCGGGTAAAATTTTTCCGCCCCCTAAGTCTAAATCGGCTAACAGTAACGAATGGTTTATAACCAATACATCCATTTGCATTAACTGCTGGCGAGCCAGTTGAAAAGGACATGTTTGGTGTGCTTTCATCTGGCGTTGGCAGGCATGTTTATCACAAGCAATGAGCCCCCATACTCTATCAGGAATGGTATCGGCCCAGCTGTCTCTATCACCTTGCCATTTTTTATTGATATAGGCATCGTAAAGTTGCTTTAAGCACTTAGTTTCCATATCGCTTAATGGCGATGTAAGGGTAGGCATAAACTCCATTTGAGTTTGGCTATCGCTGTTTAGTGCATTATGAAGTTTGTGTGCACAAATATAACGTTGGCGACCTTTGACTAAATCAAATTTAAAATCGAGTCCTGAGTGCTTTTTAAAAAATGGTAGCTCTTTAGCTATTAATTGTTCTTGCAAAGCCACAGTAGCCGTAGAAATAACCAATTTCTTTTTTTGTGCTAATGCCAGTGGCAGAGCGCCTAGGCAGTAAGCTAATGACTTTCCGGTGCCGGTACCTGCTTCAATAACACAAATACGTTGTTTTTTATGGTATTCACCGGCTAATGTTTTGGCGATTTCAGCAACTAAATAGTTTTGACTACTGCGAGGGCGGTAATCGGTTAGGTTATTTGCAACATGCTGGTGTACTTGTCTAATTGTTTTTTTAAGTGAGCTCGATAGCATGTGATGATTAACCTAAAATATGTATATAATTACAGTGTATATATTAAGTGGGATCGAACATTGACACAAGCAATCTATCAGGGCTTTATTTTATCAAGGCAACAATACAGCGCTAAAAATACGCAAGGTATTACTTTGTGCTATTGGCTGAGCTCTGATCAGGGCCCACTTAAAGTTATTATTGAAAACCAGCAGGCAGTGTTTTTCATCCCATTGTCAGCGCAACATACTGCAAATACTTTACTCGCACAGGCAAATATAAAAGCGCAGTTTAATAAGGTTGAGCTGTGCCATTTTAGTGGCAGCGAATGTGTGGCTTGTTACTTCAACGACATACATAGTTTATATACTGCGCGAACTCTACTAGAACAAGCAATGCCAATTTATGAGGCCGATGTACGCCACAGCGACCGCTTTTTAATGGAGCGCTTTATTAAAGGAGGTGTATGGGTAACGGGTAACGCCAAAGCTCAAAACGGCTTTATTGAAATTAGTGACGCAAAGTTAAAAGCAAACAAAGATTACACGCCAACGCTTAAGTCTGTTTCTTTGGATATAGAATGTAATGGCGATGGGGTGTTATTTAGTGTAGCACTTGTGGGAAATGGCTTAGATTGTGTATTGATGATAGGGGAGCCGCAGCAAAGTGATTCGACATTTGAAATTGACTGGTGCTATGACGAAATTAACCTGCTTACCAAGTTGCAGCAGTACATTATAAATAACGATCCTGATGTTATTATTGGTTGGAATGTTATTGATTTTGACTTTAGTTTATTGCAAGAACGCGCTGAGGCGTTAGGGCTTACTCTAAACTTTGGCCGAGATAATCAACCGTTATATATTAATAAAGGCCATTACACCCGATTGACTCTTCCAGGGCGGTGCGTCATTGATGGCATTGATACATTAAAAAATGCGACTTACCGATTTGATAGCTTTTCATTAGCTAATGTTGCAGAGCGGGTACTCAATGAATCAAAGTTAATAAAAACCGATAACCGATTAACTGAAATTGTTCGTCAATTTAACGAAGATAAGCTTTCTCTAGCGGCTTATAATCGTCAAGATTGTATTTTGGTTAATCAAATTTTCGAAAAATTAAAGTTATTTGAATTTGCCATAGTCAGAACCCAAATAACAGGGCTTGAGCTGGAACGCATGGGTGGCTCTGTTGCCGCATTTACAAACTTATACTTACCGCTATTACATCGCAGTGGTTATGTTGCACCCAATTTAGGCGATCATGGGCTCTCATTTGAGAGCCCAGGTGGCTATGTGATGGAGTCGACTCCGGGACTTTATAAAAACGTTTTGGTACTTGATTTTAAAAGCTTATACCCTTCAATTATGCGTACGTTTTGTATTGACCCTTTAGGGTTAATAGCTGGATTAAATGCACCAGAGCAAGCGGTTGAAGGATTTAATCAGGCGTTATTCTCAAGAACGCAGCACCATCTCCCCAAATTAATTGCACACCTCACCCAAACACGCCAAGAGGCAAAAGAGTCTAATCAACCTATGCTCTCGCAAGCGATTAAAATTATTATGAATAGTTTATATGGCGTACTCGGCTCTAAGGGCTGTCGGTTTTACGACCCGCGTTTATCGAGTTCTATCACGTTACGTGGTCATGAGATAATGCAAACAACCCGTAAATGGATAGAAGCGCAAGGTTACGAAGTAATTTACGGTGATACCGACTCTACGTTTGTAAAACTTTGTGAAGATACAAGTCCTGAGGAGTGTAACGAAATTGGCTGCCAACTTGTTCATCATATTAATACCATGTGGCAAGCTGATTTAAAACAACGCTATGATTTACATAGTTATTTAGAAATTGAATTTGAAACTCATTACACCCCGTTTTTTATGCCAACTATTAGGGGTAAAAAAACAGGCTCTAAAAAGCGTTATGTAGGGCAAGTAACCAAAAATAATGAAAAAAAATTAGTATTTAAAGGTATGGAAACGGTACGTAGTGACTGGACTGAGTTTGCACAAGAGTTTCAAACCGAATTATTTGAGACTTTATTTACTGACAACTTCGAGGTGCAACAACTGCACGATATTATAAATAGCTACACTCAAAAACTTTATGATGGTGAGTTTGACCGTAAATTAGTTTACAGAAAGCGCCTAGGGCAGCACCTTAACGATTACATAAAAAATATTCCTCCTCATGTTCAAGCCGTTAAAAAATATAAAGCGAATCATCCTGAGTTTGAAATAAAACGCGGACAAGTGATTGAATATGTTTACGCAGTAACCGGCGCTGAGCTTTATAACGGTAAAAACACTCTGAACTACCCACTGTACATTCAAAGACAGCTCGACCCTGTTGCGCAAATGATATTAAGCGCATTAAACACAACATCTGAATCTACACAAGCCTCGTTGTTTTAGCTTAACTATGAGCTTAAAAAGTCTTTTATAGTTAATTATTCGCCTATAAACTTTAAAGGTGAATAAAAAATTTAAAGGTAAATTAACAATTGTGGCCTTGGTTACAATTTTATCTAAAAAGAACACAAAGCGTAATTTAAAAAATTATTTATTCAAATCTATAAAAATCAATTGTTTAACGTGGGCTTGTTTTTAATTCTCAAGTTTGTTTCTAAATCGTATCCATAAATTAATTTAAAAAACTAATAAAATACCGCCAAAAATGATAATGAAAAGTCATGCAAAGTGCTTTTAAAGTTAATTTAATGTTGACCGACTTGTGTTTGAAGTATTATCATCTGAAGCGTGATCACAAATTAATTAACAAGGTGTGATCAAAAAAATACAAAAACAAATAGTATTCTAGGGAGAATCAAATGTTAAATAACAAAGTTTCAAAAGCAGTTCGCTTAGCGATCGCTTTTGGTGCAGCTTCTACTGCTGCTTTCTCAGCAAGTTCATTTGCTGCAGAAGAAGGCGTAGAAAAAGTTGAACGTATTCAAGTCACGGGTTCACGTATTCGCTCAGTAGAGGCAATGTCTTCTGCACCAATCCAAGTTATTGATGGTTCAGCTATTGACTCATCAGGTTCATTAAATATTCAAGATTTGTTGTTAGAAAACCCTGCGTTTGGTTCACCAGCTATAAGCCGAACAAACTCTAATTTTTCTACAGCAAGTGCAGGTGTTGCAACAGTAGATCTTCGTAACTTGGGATCTGCTCGTACATTAGTACTGGTTAATGGTCGACGTTATGTATCTGGTGTTCCTGGAAGTTCAGCAGTAGATTTAAATACAATCCCAAGCCAGTTCATTGAGCGAGTAGAAATTATGACTGGGGGTGCCTCATCAGTATACGGCTCTGACGCTGTAGCTGGTGTAGTTAATTTTGTGCTTAAAGATGGTTACGAAGGTATTGAATTTGAAGGTCAGTATGGTGAGTCTAAAGAGGGTGATGATCAGTCAAGACAGTTCTCTTTTACTTCAGGCCTAAGTAGTGCCGACGGTAAGGGTCAAGCAATGTTCCATTTGGGTTATTCTGATCAAGGAGCTGTATTTTCTCGAGATCGCAAGCGTTCAGCTGTAGACCAATATTCTGGAATTTACTTTGAAGATGATCCGGCTGCAAACCCAGGAGCGATTTTTGATGCGGTTAGTCCGTTTTATTCATCATTCCCACCACAAGGTCGTTTTGATGCTGGAGACTCTCGCTTTACTTACGATGCAAGTAATAATCTTAAGAACGGGTTTAGCACAAATGGCAGTGAGACAACTGCAGCTGATGGTTTCAACAGAAGCGGTGTTCGTACAATAGCTATCCCAACGGAGCGTTATTTGTTTGCGTCTAATGGTAGCTATGAACTTTCAGAAAATCACAGTTTCTTCTTTGAAGGTACTTATGCGGCAACTTCTACAGATACACAGCTAGAACCTTTCCCATTCGCTTCAGATGACATTTATGCAAACGGTCGAGTTCCGATTGAATTTGAAGTTAACGGTGCATTATTGCGTAATGCTTTTGTACCAGATGATATCTTTAATGCGGCAACGGATACAGATGGCGATGGTCGTCGCGATATCTTTTTTGCAAAACGATTAAGCGATATTGGTAACCGAGGTGCTAAAGCAGACAGAGATACTTTCCGTTTCGCTCTAGGTTTCGAAGGTCAAATTAATGATAACTGGTTCTATGATACTTACTATGTATACGGGAAAACAAAGGAATCTCAGATTTCTAGTGGCTTAGTAAATGTTCAAAGCTTCCGTCAGGGCTTAGCTGCTGTTACAGATACTTTAGATTTAGATCAGGATGGTATTACTAATGAAGCTATCTGTATTGACGAAACTTCACGAGGATTTAATTGTGCGCCAGTCAATATTTTTGGCTACAACTCGCTTTCTCAAGAAGCTATTGATTTTGTAAGAGCTCCTAGCATGCTATCAACTTCGGTTGAGCAGGAAATTGTTGGTGGTAATGTTTCTGGCGATTTATTTGAACTTCCTGCAGGTATGATTGGCATTGCAGCAGGCTTTGAATATCGCGAAGAATTCTCTCGAAGTGAATTTGATGCTCTTCAGCAATCAGGTTTAAATGCTGGTAATGCAATACCTGCTACAGAAGGTTCATTTGATGTAACCGAATATTATGTTGAAGCTAATATTCCTTTACTTGAGTCTGTAACCATGAATGCTGCGGTTCGCTTATCTGATTACTCGACGGTTGGAAATACTGAAAGCTGGAATGTTGGCTTAGATTGGGCAGTTTCAGATTCATTGCGCATACGTGCAACACGCGCTCGCTCTACTCGAGCACCTAATATTGATGAGTTATTCTCTCCACCATCGCAAACCTTCCCAAGCGGTCTTAATGATCCATGTCAAGGTGTAACTAGTAGTGGTGGTGGTGCTGCGGGCGATGCATGTCGTGCAGATTCTGGTATTGCCAACAATATTGCTACAAATGGTTCGTTTACTCTTAACCAGTCAGATTTACAAGGTATAAGCGGCTTTAACCGTGGTAACCCAGATTTATCTGAAGAGGTTGGTAATTCAGTAACTGTTGGTGTTGTATTTACACCTGAAGAGTTGATTTCTGGGCTTGATATCACGCTTGATTATTTTGATATTGAAATCGATGACGCAATCGTTTCAACTCCTCGACAGTTTATTTTAGATCAGTGTTATGGCGGAGGCGACAAAGATTTTTGTAATTTCATAACTCGTCGTAGTACTTCATCTGGTAATAATAGTGCTGGTTCAATTGAGTTTATTGATAGTGGTGTATCAAACAGTGGTGGTTTGGGTACTGAAGGTGTTGATTTAACAATGACTTACAGTGCTGATATTGGACCAGGTGCTTTTAGAACACGACTAGCTTATACTTACCTGATCGATGGTTATAACATCCCACTACCAGGTGCTGCTAAAGACGAGTTTGCTGGAGAAATTGGTGCATCAGAGCATAAAGCAAATTGGAACTTTGGATATAAGCTAAATGACTTTGACTTCAACTGGAGCTTGACTTACATAGGTAGTGCAGACTTCGATGATCAATTCCTAAGTGGTTTTGATATACCTGCCGGTTCTATTGGTATTGGCTCAGTAACTTACCATGATGTGCAAGCAAGCTATCACTTCAATGATTCTGTTGAATTATACGCAGGTGCTAATAACTTGTTTGATAAAGAGCCTCCTCGTATAGTGACTGGTGTTTCTGGTTCAAGTACTGGTACAGAGACCGATGCTGGAACTTATGACCCAATTGGTCAAACATTCTATGTTGGCTTCAGAAGTAAGTTTTAATTTACTTAAAACGGCTAGGTTATAAACAGGTTTAATTTAATTAAGAATTATTTTACATTTGCTATAATCTTCCATTATAGAATCCGATACCATTAATCTGGTATCGGATTTTTTATTGGATCATTTTTAACCTTTTTCGTGCAAACTTTTTATGGTTAGAAAAAGATCTGATTAAAGTTTTAAGACGGCAGTAACTACAAAAAATATAGCGTAAATGATATAGTTGCGCTAAATATGAAAGCGTTTATATCTCGTCAATTGATATTAAAAAAATTGTTATTGTGAGAGAAGTTCTATAGTTTGCTATTTTAGTAAGTTTTATATTAATAAAAAAATGAAAACCTTAATAAAGAGAACTTTCTTTAATTATATATTTAACAGACTTCACTTTATTCCATACTTTTTGATAAGCTTTGGCATCTAAATTTAATCAACTAATATATGACCTACACCCTTAGACCCTATCAGCAAGAGGCGGTTGAACGCACCGTTTTACACTTTAGAAAAACCAATGATCCTGCTGTCATTGTGCTGCCTACAGGTGCGGGTAAAAGTTTAGTGATAGCTGAGCTTGCGCGTATTGCTAAACAAAAAATATTGGTGTTGGCGCACGTAAAAGAATTAGTTGAGCAAAACGCACAAAAATATAAAAGCTTTGGTCTTGAGGCAAGTATATTTTCAGCCGGATTAAAAGAGAAGTCGTTAATCCACCAAGTTACTTTTGCGAGTGTGCAGTCGTTATCGCGTAATCTAAATAAACTTAATGAGCACTACTCACTACTTATTATTGATGAGTGTCACAGAGTAAATGGCGAAAAGAAAAGCCAATATGGTAAGGTTATTAATGCACTTAAATCTCACAACCCTGAATTAAAAGTATTAGGCTTAACAGCAACGCCTTACCGCCTTGGGTTAGGCTGGATTTATCATTATCATTACCATGGCTTTGTAAGAGGCAATAAAGAGAGTCCATTCAAACACTGTATTTTTGAATTACCTTTGCGCTATATGATCAAGCATAACTACTTAACTCCCCCTAAAGAGGTTGATGCTGCAATTAGCCATTATGACTTTTCATCTTTAACTAGCAATGCATTTGGGCAATATAGCAATGAGGATATGAATGCGCTGTTAAAAAAATCGACCCGTGCAACTCAAACAATTTTACAACAGGTTATACAATACAGTGAAAATCGTTACGGCGTGATGATATTTGCAGCTACGGTTATGCATGCACAAGAGATAATGACTTATCTACCAGAGGATCAAAGTGCGCTGATCACTGGAGATACTCCTAATGGTGAACGCGATAAAATAATAAAGCAATTTAAAGCTAAAAAATTAAAGTATTTAGTGAATATATCGGTTCTTACTACCGGCTTTGATGCCCCCCATGTTGATTTTATAGCTATTTTACGCCCCACTGAGTCAGTAAGTTTATACCAGCAAATTGTTGGGAGAGGCTTAAGGTTGGCTGAGGGTAAAGATGATTGTTTAGTGATTGACTATGCGGGTAATGGCTTTGACTTGTTCTACCCTGAGGTTGGTGATAAAAAAGGCGATAGCGATAATGAACCCGTGCAAGTGCTGTGTCCTGGGTGTGGCTTTGCCAATATATTTTGGGGTAAAACAGAGGCTGATGGCAAAGTAATCGAGCACTTTGGTAGGCGTTGCCAAGGCTTATTAGAAGACGATAATGGGGTAAGCGAGCAATGCGATTATCGTTTTCGTTTTAAAGAGTGTGAGCAGTGCGGCGCACAAAATGATATTGCTGCTCGAAAATGCCATGATTGTGACGCTGTGATGGCCGACCCTGATGATAAGCTTCGTAATGCGTTAAACCTTAAAGATGCATTAGTACTTCGTTGTAGCGGCTTGAGTGTGGTAAAACTTAAAGAGCAATTGTTAAAAATTACTTATTTTGATGAAGACGGAGCCAGTTGTGATGAAACTTTTGATTTATCAAACAAAGGGGCTCGGTATTACTTTAATCAGCAGTTTGGTAAGCGTGTAAGTCTGGGCCAATCCCCGATTGAATTTGTCAGTGCAGAGCAAGTTATAAAAGCGCAGTTTGATTTAATACCACCGGATTTTGTGATTGCGCGAAAAAGTAAAAAATATGGCTGGAAAGTAGCAGATAAACTTTTTGATTATAAAGGCAGCTTCAGAAAAGCAAACCAGCTAAGTCGATAGACTAAGCTGGATATCATTCATCATTCATCATTTAAATTAGGGATTATGCCTCTTCTGCGTCTAATCCCCAACCATCACCATAGCCATTAAAGCTGTTCGCTATGCTTTCAATGTATTGTTCTGCTTGGCCTAACAGTGCATGTTCAGGCACCATTTGTACATGGGCAATTACTTCCCAAACGCCGGTATCTTTGCATTTTTCAACATCAGCAGTTTGCACTAATGCATCGTTTACAATCTCAGTTGCAAATTTTTCGGCATCAACCTGTTGTTCAAATAAAATGTAAAAATCAATTTGTTGCATTTTACTTAAATCTACACCAGCGGCGGAAATTTCAGCAAGTAGCTGGCCATTGTCATCATCAGGGAATTGCATTAAAAAACTCATTAATTTTATTTTGTACTCGTTATAGCTATTGTAACCAAAATAAACCGTTAACGCGTACTAAATTTTGACTGCATCTTTGAGTGTTAATTGCGATTAAGTTAATGTTAGGCTCATTGTGGCTATGGTAGTATATCTCTGTCTAGCGGTTTATTTTATGGATACCACAGTAAGGATATTTACTTGTTCAATCAGCTTTTAAAGTTTTTTTGTTTTTTTTGCTTATTAGTAAGCCTGTCTTCTATTGCCTCTGAAAATATAATTGAAGATTATGAAATTAAAGGGATCAGTGGCGACTTAGAAAATAACGTTGCACTTTATTTAAAACAACTTGTTGGTGAAAAACCAACCCGTACACTTCGTCGGTATGCAAAAACGCAAGTTGAGAACAGTATCAAAGCCTTAGGTTATTACAGTCCAGTAGTAAATATTGATTTTGATAAAGACGAGCGCGAACTTGTTGTAAATATAGAGCGAGGCCCAGCCACACGTATTGAGTCACTTAATATAACGGTTAATGGTGAAGCAAAACAGGATCCGTTCGTTCAAAAAACGATTGAAGATCTTAATTTAAAACAAGGTGATATTTTAAATCATGGGGTTTATAGCAGCGCGCATAAAAAAATAGAGTCAGTGTTGCTAGAGTATGGATATTTCGATGCAAAATGGCCTGTTAGAAAATTTGAAGTATCACTCAAAAAACACAGCGCAACCATTACTTTTACTATTGATAGCGGTGTTCGTTATCAATTTGGTGATATTTTAATTGCCAGAAATACTCCAGCCGAAAAATATATCCGCTCTTTGGCGCCATTTAAAATGGGTCAGTCGTACAAAGCATCCTATATTGCCGATTATAATCTTGATTTATCAAGTACCCCTTATTTTAAGAGCGTGCGTGTTTACGCCGATATTACAGCGAGAAAAAACAAGCAAGTTCCTATAAAAGTCGATGTGTTACATAAACCAGAAAATAGTTATGAAATTGGTGGTGGCTTTAGTACAGATTTAGGGCCGAAAGTACGTTTTAAATGGAGTAAACCATGGATCACCGATAACGGGCACTATCTTGAAAGCAATTTAAATGTTTCTCAAAAACAGCAAGATATTTCCATGGCTTACACCGTGCCGGTGAATGATCCGAACGATGATTTATGGCGCTTTTCTGTCGGTTATAAGTTGGAAGATGAATTAACCAATCAAACTTACAGTGAAATACTAACAGGTCAGTTACAGCGCCAATGGTTAACTGAGCATAAATGGGTACGAACGGCTTTTTTAAGGCGTGAGCAAGAAACCTACCGCATAGGGGATGACGAAGAAAAAACAACTGAAATGTTAATGCCTGGGATCAGTTATGCGCGTAAACAATCAAAGGGTGGCACCACACCTTATTGGGGGGAGCAGTGGTCTATTTCAGCTGAGTTTGGACTCGATAGCGTACTCTCAAGTACCAATTTGGTTAGAGTTCAATTACAGCATGCTTGGTTACGTACTTACCTTGACCGCCATCTGATCTTTTTAAAAGCAAACGTGGGCGCAATGATTGTTAATGATATAAATAACGTGCCATTTTCTTTGCGATTTTATGCCGGTGGCGATCAAAGTGTCAGGGGTTTTGCTTATCAGTCGATTTCTCCGCAAAACGAGCAGGGTGAGCGTATTGGTGGTAAATATTTATTAGCGAGTACCGTTGAATACAACTACCAATTTGTTAAAAATTGGCGAGCTGCGCTGTTTGTTGATGGGGGGACCGCAACCAATGATTTTTCAGAACAATTTGAGGTAGGTGCAGGATTTGGTTTTCGTTATTTAACACCGGTTGGTCCGATAAGAGTTGATCACGCGTGGGGGCTCACAAAAGAAAGTAAAAGTACCCGTTTAAGTATTACCATAGGGCCTGAAATTTAATGTCAGTATTTAAAAAAGTAACGGCGATAATTAGCGCCGTTTTAGCAACGCTGTTAGTTACACTGTTTTGCGTTTTGTTTACCGCCCCAGGTAATCAATTGCTTGCTTATACAGCGAATAAATTGGTTGATGGCTTAACCATTGAAATAAAAAATGGCCGATTTTTATACAATGACACGTTTAACTTACAGTTTGACCAAAATGGCGTAAGCGTTAATGCACAGCAACTAAAGATAGATTTATTTTGGTGGCAATGTGATGGTATTTGTATTGATAATTTAAGCGCTAAGTCGATTAAATTAACCTTGCCAAAAAGCGCTGAGAATAAAGACGATACGCCAACCGAAGCATTAAAAAAAATAACCTTACCCTTTAATATTGCATTAAAAAATCTAGCTATTGATGAATTTATTTTAAATCATTCAAGTGCAAACGTAACACTTAACACTCTGCAATTGTCGGCAAAGGCTGAAGGGTCTGATGTTACAATTAAACGCTTAACCATTCCTCGTATTAATGTGGTATTAAAAGAGCAAACCGCAGCTCAACAAGCAGCGGCTAATCAACAAACAACAATGGCTATTAAGGAATTACCAGCTTTACCCAATATCGATTTTATCTCGCCACTTAACATCAATGTTGAGCAGTTCAATATCACCAACGTGACAATAAATCAGGGCGAGCAACACTATTCAATTGATGATATTGCCCTGCAAATGAGCGTAGAAGATGCCACTATTAAGGTACAGTCACTATCGGCAGGTTATCAGCAGTGGCAGTTAAATACTCAGCTTGATGCAACACTGGAAGGGGCTATGCCTATTAACGGCAACATTAGCTTAAAAGGGAATGAACACAGAGCTACTCTTGATATAAATGGTGATCTAGCCAAGCTTAACATTGCGCTTGATACCACAGGATTATTTCCTTTAAATTTGAGAGCAACAGCCAACCTCAAACAGAAAAATTATCCCTTTAGTGTTAATGGCAAAATTAATCAATGGCTTATTAATACACAAAATAATGAGCTAAAGGTTAAAAACATCAATTTAAGTGCCCAAGGTAATGCTAACGACTATCAATTAAGTTTAACGGGTAATACTCAGCTAGATGCTTATCCAAGTGTAGATTTAAATGCTCAGCTAAAAGGCACACTAACCAACGCGACGCTTGAAACGCTTGCTTTAAAAACTAACGATAGCGCTGCGAATATTCAAGCACAGCTTGATTGGCAACAGGGAATTAAAGCGGACTTTACCGGCGTTTTATCAAATTTAAAAGCGCAATACTTAACCGATGCCCTAACCAGTGATGTTTCAGGGACGTTTAAAGGCGTATTTAACGCTCAAGCCGATACCTGGCAGCTACAAATGAACAATACTAAGCTAGCTGGCTTTTTAAACAACGTTCCCTTAGAGTTTGCTGCAAACTTTAAGTTAGATAATCAATTAAAAGCGGATATCGATAGTTTTTATTTAAGTAGTGGTGCTAACAAGTTAACTTTGAATGGGCAGGTAGATGATACATGGCAAGTTGACGGTGATATTACACTTAATAGTGATGAGCAGGCTAACCTTCCTTTTATTGCTAACGGTAAAGCGGATTTAAAAGTACGCGGCAATAGATTAACCCCTTCGGTTAACTTAGCCGTCATACTAGAGCGTTTTATTTTTAATGAGATAAACATTAATAAACTTGCTATAAAATCTCAACTAGATACGGCCGCTGATTGGCAAACTGATCTCAGTGTTAATGTTGCATCTGCACTGGTCGCTGGGCAGCAAATTAATAATATAAACATAGCTGCCAGTGGTGATAAAACAGATCATCAACTTAGCGCGTCGATTGATGCCGAAAAAGGCGCGGTGGAACTTGAGCTTAATGGCAAAATGAAAAATGTCATTTGGAATGGTGAGCTAAGTGACATAACCCTTAGTGATAAAAAGCTGAGTTTTAATAATACTAAAAAAATATCCGTTATGGTGAATACACAAAACGGGGATTTTGATGTGAGCGCTCATTGTTGGCAATCAGCTCAAAGTAAGTTGTGTATAGATACCTTGTCGCAAACAAAAGCGCTAGGGCAGTTTAATGCAAAGCTTGCTAACCTCTCACTTGCAGAGCTTAAGCACTTATTACCAGATAATATTCGCACACGCGGAGACTTAACAGGTGATTTTGCTGCTAATTGGCAGTCAGGTGCACTTAAAACACTCAGAGCCAATGTAAATTCTAATGGATTAAATGCAGTGCTAACCTCAGAAGAGGATCGATTTAAACTCCCAATAGAAACACTCAGTATTCGTGCTTTTTCAGATTCGCAAGTTGGTAAAATTGAAGCTAACTTGGCATCCAGTGTGCTAGGTAAAATAGCTACCGATATAAATATTGACGACATTCAAAACACACAAACACTCTCTGGTAACGTTAATATAGATAAAATTTTACTCTCAGACATTCAGCCATTTTTAGATACGCTTGAGCAACTTAAAGGGGCAATCAGCGGACAGGTTACATTAGCTGGAACGCTCAAAGATCCTCAGTTAGATGGTGAGCTTAATATAGCAGACATTAATTTAGAGGGAGAGCAATTACCCGTTGCACTTAAAGACTCTAATATACATATTTTATTTAATAAAACCACGGCAACAATTAAAGGTAACTTAAGTGATCCTCAAGGCGGGCAAGTTAAACTTACCGGTGATGTTGATTGGCAAGGTGAGCAACCCGCGGTTAATGTTGCAGTTGTTGGCAATGAGTTTTTTGTTAGAGCGCAGCAGGGTGTGATATTTAAAGTATCACCCGATCTAAAAATCGGCATAGCAGATAACGCGCTTAACCTTGTCGGTGAAGTGGTTGTGCCTTATGGACGTATAGAAATTAAAGAGCTGCCCGAGGGCGCAGTGCAAGTAAGCGATGATGAAATAATTATTGATCAAAAAACACAAGCGGCTAAAAAAGTCCCTTTTGATTATGATGTAGACTTAAAAGTAACAGTAAAAAATGATGTAAAAGTCGAATCGTTTGGACTCAAGTCTAAAGTAACTGGTGATTTAGCGCTTAAAATGAGCCAAGGTACGCCAATTATTGCAACCGGAGAGCTTAATTTAATAGAAGGGACGTATTTAGCCTTCGGGCAAGACTTGATAATTAGAACAGGGCAAGTAGGTTTTAGTGGCGCAATCGACAAACCGTATCTCAACATTAAAGCGATTCGTAACCCAGATAATACCGCTGATGGTGTGATTGCCGGGGTGACTTTAACCGGCAGTGTTGAGCAACCTACGTTAAAAGTATTTTCTGAGCCGGGTATGGACCAAGCCCAAGCCTTAGCCTATTTACTCAATGGGCAACCATTAGGAGAGGGCGACAGCTCTACAGATGCTATGTTAACTCAGTTATTACTTTCTCAAGGTGTGAGTCGCAGTGAGGGAGTGGTTTCTAAGGTGGGTGAAACCTTTGGTTTATCTGATGTAAGCTTAAGCTCTAAAGGCAGTGGTGAGCAAACAAAAGTAGAAATATCGGGTTATATAGCCCCAAGCTTACAGGTTAAGTACAGTGTCGGGGTGTTCGACTCACTCAGTGAAGTGGCTGTGCGCTACCAGTTACTCTCTAAACTATACATAGAAATAACCAGCGGCTTATACCAAAACGTAGATATACTGTATAAGTTTGATTGGGACTAATAGATAACTATAAAAAAGGAAAGGTATGAAAAAGTGTGTAGTGACCCTTTTAGTGTCGGCTTTGTTAGGTGGATGTGCCCAGCACAGTACTCAATCACCAGCCTCATCGGCTAAAAAACTAACAAGCAGTGAGATTATTGCGGCGGCTAAAGATGATGAATGGCGATGGGTCGAATCAGAGAATATTCTAAAGTTAACCCTGCCCACAGGCGCCGCATATATTGAGCTTAACCCCAAACTTGCGCCTAAACACACTGCGAATATTAAAAAACTGGCAAGACAAGGCTTTTATCAAGGTACTCACATTTACCGTTTTGTTGAAGGGTTTGTAGCTCAAGGTGGCGATAGTACGGGTAAAAAGTTAGCCAAAACTAAACATAGCACGGTGCCAGCGGAATTTTATTTAACCACCACTGAGCCACTTTCAATAACCGAGATGGGCAGTGATGGTTATGCACCCGTAACGGGGTTTTTAGGTGGCTTTGCGGTTGCACAAAACCAAGCGCATACACAAACGTGGCAAGTCCATTGTCATGGCATATTTGCAATGGCGCGCGATAACGATATAAACAGTGCCAGCAGTGAGTTTTTTGTCACCATAGGTCAAGGGCCGCGTTATTTAGACAAAAATATTACCGTGTTTGGTCGGGTGCTTAAAGGCATGGCACATTTTCATCAGCTAGCGCGAACGCCAACTGAGAATACCGAGTTTAACCCCATTACAGATCTACAAGTATTAGCGGATGTAGCAGACGATAGCAGTCAATTTAAAGTAATGAAAACAGACTCTGATTCATTCAAACAATTAATTATTGCTAGGGGTAACCGCAGCGAGGAATGGTTTGCGTACAGCCATAATTATATTGATGTGTGTGGCATGGCGGTGCCAACTAAGCAACTTAATGACTAAAAAAGGAGCCTCAGGCTCCTTTTTTGTTAAGGTAACGCGACACTTATTGTCGGTTTATTTTTACCGCAAATGGGGTTTCGTTATAATGTGTTGAGCGATATGGGTTTATATCAAGCCCACCACGGCGCGTATAACGAGCGTATACTTCAAGTTTTTTAATATGGAGTTGAGTGGTTAAGTCGCTGTAAATACGTTCCACACATTGCTCATGAAACTCATTGTGAGTTCTAAATGAAATTAAATAGCGTAATAATGACTCACGACAAACTTGCTCACCGGTATAGCGAATAATAATACTCGCCCAATCCGGTTGTGAAGTAATTAAACAGTTAGACTTAAGCAAGTGGCTATGCAAAGTTTCGGTGACTATTTTATTGCTTTGTGATTTAAGTGAATGGGCATCAATATGGTAGTTATCTATCTCAATATCTAACTCATCTATACACTCACCTGGCAGTGGTGTGCAAGGAATACAATTGTAGTCATCAGCGCTGTATAAGGTTACCTTTACAGGGCTGTTTACCGCATTGGATAAGTCGTCAATTAAATGTTGTTTAACAATTTCAATACTCCCAAAACGGCTTTGATTAAAGCTGTTTAAATAAAGCTTAAACGACTTTGATTCAATAATATGACTACTTTGACATTCGAAAGTAAACAATGCCACCGCAACTTGAGGCTTACCTTTAGTATTTAACCAAGACAGTTCGTAACCTGTCCATATGTCTTGGCCTTTAAACGGCAGCGCAGTTTCATCAATACTTAATGAATCACGATTAAGCTTGCGAGCAATAGGAAAAAGCAAGCTGGGCGTGTATTGATCGACATACTCAGTAGATTGACCAAGTACGCTGCCTTTAAGATCAGGAGAATTGCTGTAATCTGTCATGTTTGCTCTTAAATAGTTACAATGGGGGCATTATATATAAATTAAATGAGTTTCACAGTATGTCTGTTGCAATGCAATTAGCTCAACTTCACGAAAAATTTAGCCAACAAACGATTACTAATACACAAAAGCGCCCATTAATCGTCCACGATGAGCAATGGCCAAGCCCATGTGAAATAGGTAGCGCCGATGAACATGGCATGATCCAATGGCAAGCGATAGTTAGAGAGCCTACAGGTTCATTAACCGATCTCGCTAACGCATTGGAGCTTGAGTTTCCAGAGGCGTTGAGTCAATTTTATGGTCATATGTTTGCTGGCAGTGTTGTAGCCAATATTGACGGACATCAAGTGGAATTATTACAAGCATGGAATGAAGATGATTTTGACCTACTGCAACAAAATATCACTGGCCATGTTTTAATGAAACGTAAACTCAAACAAGCGCCAAGTGTATTTATTGGGTTAACCGACCAAGACGATTTGCTTGTTACCGTATTAGTAGAAACAGGTGAGGTGTGCTTAGAGTATGTAGGTAAAAAGCCACATCATGTACTTGCCAAAAACCTCAGTGAATTTATAGCATCGTTGACAGTATAATTATAAGGTAGTTTTAAGGTGTGATGTTTTTAGACATAGCACCTTAAGCGTGGGATTTATTGAAAATCCCACGAAATATTAGAGACTAAACCACACGGTTCACACCTAAAATCAAACAAGCCAAACCAAGGCTCGGGTAATTTCCATTCACCATGGCAACTCGGGCATTTACGCTCAAGTTCAGAGGCTTTATCAACCCCCCCTACACGGTATAAATAATAGTAAACAGGCTTTTTAGTTAAAAAACTAATCCGTTTAGTTATATCTTTACCACGGCGGTATAAATCACTTTGGGTGCTGGCTATTTCTTCAAGCGCTGGAAATTCACAGCGTGTTGCACCATTAATTTGAATTTGATCGCACGCTTGCCAATCTTCTTGCCATTTAATTAGTGTTTTATAGTCACCATTAGCAATCGCAGGAATCTTAAATAGCGGCACGGGTAAAAAGTCATCGCCACAATACAGTGGGCTACATGTATGCACATAGGTGGTATATAAAATATAGCTTGATGGCTCTTTACAGCCATCGGCACCATTGGAGTGAATATCTTGGCCGATGACCTTTACTTTGGGAGCAAGCAAACCAGCGCCATGAAGCTTTTCAACACTGTGTTTAACAAACGCACTGTTATTAAGTGGGTGCATGGCGTCTTCGGTCGGGCACATTACACGAGTAATAAAATAGCCATCTTTTAAAACCGTTGGAAATTCCTCTCCAATGATTTGGCCATTAAAGCGTAATGCATTCACTAAGCGGTTTATTGCCTGCTCGGCTTGCTCTAGGGTTGTGTCTTGGTAGCAATCAAATGTTAAATCAACAACAAACATTTATAGTCTCAAATTATTTTTGCTCTAGCAAAGCAAGTAATCGGTCAAGTTTTTGCTCAATTCTATCTAACTGAGTGTTTTTAGGATCTGAGTTACTTGCTTGCTCGGGTGTTTTCATTAAATTATAAATTGAATCGGGATTATTTTTATATTGACTCACTGCTGCAATAATAACCGGCATAGGAAGTGGTTTTACTAAACGGCTTTTAGTTAGTGCAACAGTGGGGACTTTGCCTTCATCAAGAAGGACTTTAATAGCTTCAAATACAGCAGCATTCATTCGATTTATAACTCTTTAATAAAGTAAGCTCGCAACATGGAAGTTGCGAGCAGGTATGGTAACAATAAAGTGGCTCAGACACATTAAAATGTGCGATTTAATTATTTTGACGAAGGCGAGAGTCGAGTTCGTCAATTACCTCACTCCAATCGCCATCAACCGCCAGCGATTCAGCAATAAAGTGTTGTTGGGCTTCATCCCAAAAGGGAGCATCTTGCAATAATGTGGTATCCGAAATGGCATGCGATGCAATAAATGCATCTATTTCTGCTTCTGTATTAGGTAACCCTAATTGTGCGAACAATGTATTTATGTCGTGCTTAGTCGTATCCATAATCGTGCTCCTTAATGAATTAATACTTAATACTTATTAACTCTAGGGGGGAATGATATATCTAGCCAGTTTAACCCTTACTGAATTTACGCTTTATTTACTCAGTAGTAAGTCGCTAAAGCATGATCTGACTCAATGCAGTGGATGAGCGTACTAACTAAAATGTAAATTCGCTTATTTGCCCCACTTAGGTATATAGTTATATGAGCATTTGGTCATCGTTGTAGTTCAAAATTAATCCCAAACAAGTTACGCGGCGTAATGACAAAGGGTATAAAATAATAAAGGAAATAAAATGACAGCCACAGCAGAATCCACAGACACGTTTAGCGTGCAACATATTGCACCAGAAGATATCAGTACCGCTGCAAGTCTTATATATCAGGCCTACCAAAATGACCCTATTTTACAAACTCTGCTAGGGTATAACGAAAAAAGCCCTCTGGACTATGAAAAAAAACTCCGTGCGCTTATTCGCGAAGAGCTCAGTAGCTTTTGGCAAGAAAAACAGCCTTTAATTGGCCTTTACCGTAATGATAAGTTAAAAGCAGTTGCTTGTGTATTTGAGTCAAGTAGCCAACTTCAAGCAGAGCGTTATTGGCATTGGCGATTAAAGTTGATGTTAAGTGCCGGTTATTTGCAAACGAATCAATTAATTGAAAAAGAAAAAACTATTCGTGATGCACTAAAGCCGCAAGGCAATTACTACTTTTTAGCGTTTATCGCCGTTGACCCACATTTTCATGGTCAAGGGTTTGGCCGCCAATTACTTAAAGGCTTAGATGGTTTATTACATGACAATCCTGAGTCCTCTGGTATAGCGGTATTTGTGACTCGTGACGAACATACGCAATTTTTTAAATCACAAGGCTTTGAGCACTTTAAGCAGCTCACATTTAACCGAGTTAAAGGTGAATTACTTTTTAAAGCTGCTCTATCTGTACAAGGCTAGGTGTTTAGAATTGTGATTGGTAATTGACTTTCGGATTGAGAATCTCAGTCAGTGGCATCTAGTAGCTTACTTAGCCGTACGTGAGCAGTGAAAAATTGGCTGCCGCTGCGGGTAAGAATTGTTTGCAAAAATCTCATAAAATAGTCCCTGTATGTAACCCTACCAGTGTGCTGGTTAGGGTTCGTTTACTACGCAATAACGTCAAACGTAATTGTACGTTCAACTTCATTGCCTCTGTATTAGTAACAAATATGAGCTAGATGAGCAAACTATACTGGAGCTAGAGTAAAAATAGTGGGGGCGTGCATAGAAATAGAGGATCCAAGGCGGGTTTCAGCCTACCGGAAGAATGGTTACCTTCAAGTTGAATTAATTAACCCATTCGACTTCACAAGGAAATACCTAAAATACTGATATTTAAAATAAATCACACATCAACTTGTTATCTTGAAAAAATGTAGAGAAATCAAACCAGTATCATGAAGATTGCAGTTTCCTTATCCAGCTCAAACAACTTTTCAACAATCCACGTAAGTCATAATAGTGCTTTTTTACACTATAGTGTCGGAAATTGTCACTAATAGTGCTTTTTTCCATGATTATGTAAGCCAATGTTCCAAATAGGGCGCACTTACGTGAGATATATCTTACATTAACGTGCGCCTTGTCAGTTTAACTCCGTATTTTATCTTCTTAAAAACATCAAGTCATTGTTATTTATAGTTATTTTTATTTTTCAATTTTATGACCGTAATTTTTTTTGTTTTCTTCACTATCATACGAAGCCGTTTGCTTTAAACTTTACTTTGTCAAGACGACATAGCCCAATGATTGAGCTACTGCCACGGATAAGGAATCAGGCAACTAAGTAGTTACTAGCAGGAAGCACAAAGGACAAGTTAACACGGATGCAGGGATTAAACAGGAAGTACACGGAGTACTAAAATAGCTGGGAGCTATTTAAAGGACACCAAGGATGATGCGATAGGAAATTGCAGGAGCGTTAGTTTACGCAGGATAGCCAAGGCGGCAAGTGGATATTGCAGGATGCAATGGAGAGTAAACACGGTAGTTTGCTCGTTCAGAGGATGATAAACAGGGAATAGGTAAAGGATACCTTACAGGATGTTTGCAATTGGGGCGTAACTGAGGTTACGCCTTAGTTTTTTGTGCTAAGAAATTATATTCTATGTGGTGGCACAACCACACTTTTTAGTTTTTCATCTTCCATGATTAATACCCCTTGGTAGGCGTTTTCACCGTCACTTGAAAACTCAAAAATAAATTCGCTTTTCATGCCCGGTTTACCACTTTTTAAAATGCCAAATCGACGCTTGTTACAAGCTACACTCATAAGTTGCACTTGCAATTGCTCGCTTTGGCGTTTGGCATGAACGTTCGCTGCTTCGGCTATTTTACGATTTAGCCAAAAAAAATAAATTACAGCACCAATAAGTATGAACGTCCATAAACTAGCCATTTAAGAGAATAACCTTCCAATTGCGCGAGCTAATGTCTCGCTTCTGTTTTCTTCACGTAATAAAGCTAATAAGTGAGGGCGAATAGTCGCAATTGCAACTAAATCTGCAAAAACGCTAGGAAATAATTCAGCTATTTTCTCATGATGCGCACAGTTATCCATAAACACATGTAAACGCTGTGGCTGTTCTAACTGTTTGAAGCAGCGACCAGCAATGGTCAACAAAATATCAGAATCCTGCCCTAAAGGTGAGTTAAGCGCGCAGTCAACAAGTTGTGCGCTAAGCCCTACTGCTTGCCCTGATGATATTGCACGCAGCGCGGCAGAGGCCGCAACAACATCATTATTACTAAGGGCGGTTTGCCCATAACTTAACAATAACTCACTTAACGAGGGCGGTATTTCGATGTGTTCAAGCATTGCACTTAATGGCTGTAATACTTCAACTGGTAATTTAGGCCACGCTGCTTGTAAGTGCTTTAAGTTATCAGCACTATGAAGACGATAAGCAAAATCGGCAATGCCTTGTAACGCGACATTTTGCCAATTATCAAAGCCAATTTGGCCACTAAAGTAGAGTTGGGCGTGCTCGTAGTATTGCGACGCTGGTTGCTTTAGCAACACTTTAACTTGTGCATTGAACGCCGCTAATTTATTCGCGTTCGGAGTAAATACATAAGGGTTGTTATCGAGTGTGCCATCGGCTTGCTCGCCGGTAATTTCTGTTCCTAGTGCCTGAATAACCATATCTGCAAAGTGATCACGGCTCGCGCTTACTAACTTACTTTGCTCATCAAGTGGGAATTTTAAGAACCACACATAGGGTTCTTTACTGGCTTTGCTATCCCAAAACTGAATCGCTAACCATGCATGACCTGCTAACGGGTAAGGGTAAGGAATTTGCGCTTGTTCAACGGCTAAAAATTGTTGTTTATCAAGCTTGGTAATGTGCCTGCCAATATCAAAAGCACGCCATTGAGTGCCTGCACCATCTAAAAGCTGGCCTAACGTAGCTATATGTTCACTCATGGATTTCCAACTGTTTTTACTACAAAATTACCTTAATTATACGCCATAGCGACTGTTGTGGGAACAGGGTATAATTGCATAATACACAGACCAAAGGGTGATTATGTACCAGCAAACCCACATATATTTACAGCAATTAGCGGCGCTACTTAAAAAGCATCAACTGTGGCAGGTTGAGCCACTGAATCCCGATTTATTAGATTCTAGCGTACCGTTTTGTCACGATACACTGGCATTTGAACAATGGTTGCAGTTTGTATTTATTGAAAAGTTACAGCGGCTAATTGACAACAAGCAGCCGTTACCGCGCAATTTTGCAGTCGCCCCGATGGCGCAAATGACACTCACTGATAAATCAGGCAGCGAAGACATTATCGCTTTACTGACCCAATTAGATTCATATTTAGGAGAGCCTAATGAGTGAGCGCCCAGAGCCTATTGAATACGGCGAACTGTCGATTCTTTATCAAGATGAAAATTATGTAGCAATAGATAAACCCTCTGGGCTACTTGTTCATCGCTCATTTTTAGATAAACATGAAACCCAATTTGCAATGCAAATGCTGCGCGATCAAATAGGGCAACATGTGTTTCCTGTTCACCGTCTTGATAGGCCTACTTCGGGTGTATTACTGTTTGCATTAAGCTCAGAGGCGGCGCGTGATATGAATCAATTATTTATTGAGGGCACAATAACAAAACGTTATTTAGCGTTGGTACGCGGGTTTGCGCCTGAATCTGTTTTTTTAGATAAACCGTTAAAAGAAGAACTCGACAAAATAGCCGATAAGTTTGCTGATCAAGACAAAGCCGCGCAAGAAGCACAAACCCAATTTAATTGTTTGCATCAAGCTGCGCTGCCTATCCCAATAGGAAAATACCCAACGGTTCGTTATTCTTTGGTAGAGTGTTTTCCTAAAACGGGTCGCAAACATCAAATACGCCGGCATTTAAAGCACTTGTCTTTACCTATTATTGGTGATGTAAATCATGGCGATAACCAGCATAATCAGTTTTTTAGGGAGCATTTTTCGCTTCGCCGTCTAATGTTGTTTGCATCAGAGCTTAGCTTTGTGCACCCTTATAATAATGAACCCATAACAATTAAAGCGCCGCTGGGTGATGCAATGTTAAACATTTGCAAACAGCTGGGGTGGCCAGAACAAGAAGAGGATTATTAAATGGCACATATTAGTATTTTTGTTGGCAGCGTGTATGGCGGTGCAGAGCGATTAAGTGAGCAAGTTAGCGACACGCTAGAGCAAGCTGGTCATCAGGTTAGTGTCTTCGAGCAGCCTACTTTAGATGATATAAAAAATGCTTCGCATATTTTAATTGTTACCTCGACCACTGGGCAAGGCGATATTCCTGATAATTTAGCGGATCTTTATCATCAATTAAATAGTACTTTTCCAATGCTAACAGACAAGCCTTTTGGTATTGTTGCCATGGGTGATAGAAGTTACGGTGATACGTTTTGTGGGGCAGGGCGCAGCTTTGATGAGCTACTACGTGATTTACAAGCTAAACCTGTTGGTAACCGACTAGAAATCGATGCCTGTGAAGACTTTGAGCCATGGCCGGTAACTGAGCCTTGGTTGCAAGCTTGGCTTGGTAAATTACCCTCATAAATGCGCAGACTCTAAATGAAAAAACATAAACTGAGTTTGGTTGTGCTTGCGGGTGGCTTAGGTAGTCGCTTTGGTGGCAATAAACAAATAGCAGCAATCCCTGGGCTAAATTGCACGATTATGGAGTTAAGCATTACTGATGCGTATCGCGCCGGTGTGACACAGGTTGTACTGATCATCAATCAAGCCGTTCGCAGTGAGATAGAACACACTATTTTACCTCGCTTACCTAAAGCCCTTGACGTGGTATTAGTAGAGCAACATAACGCGCTTGTTCCTGATGCATACAAAGCACTATCACAGCAACGTATAAAACCATGGGGCACAGGGCATGCGTTACTGTGTGCCAAAGCATATATTAACAACCCTGCAATTGTTATTACCGCAGATGACTATTATGGTGCGTCTTCATTTTTATTGCTTAGTGAGCATTTTAAAAATAGCCCCGAATGGGCAATGGTGGGGTACCCGATTATCAATACCCTCTCTGAGCACGGTGGGGTTAATCGCGGGGTATGTAGCATTGCTGATGGAAAGCTTGTTGCAGTGACGGAATATTTAAATATTCAAAAAGAATCTGCACATATTGTTGGAAATAATCCGCAGGGCTTGCGTGAAAAAATTAGCCGAGATGCGCTAGGATCTATGAGTTTTTGGGGGATCACGCCGTGCTTTTTTGATTATTTGCAACAAGGTTTTGAGACGTTTTTACAGCAATATAACGCTAATACTCAGCAAGAGTATTACTTACCTGATCAAATCCAGCAAGCGATTAATGTAAAAGCACAGCCTGTATTTGTATACACTGCAAAAGAGCCTTGGTTTGGTGTTACCTATAAATCAGAACTGACAAGCATTGCGGCTACTTTGTGCGCATTGCGTCAAGCGTAAAGGTGTTAATACCAATTTTATTAAAAATATGATCAATCTAGCGTATTAAATAACCCGCTTCCTGCGTTAAAAATTATTTATATAGAACAACTATGTATCATAATTTTCGCCTTGCTATCGCGTTATTTCCTTGTCGCTGTAATCGTTCACTAATTTAATGCAATTGATATAAATTATTGTCGCCTTGGGCGAAAAGAGTGAAGTAGAAAATGAATTCAATTCCTATAGAAGTTTACTTATCTGAGAGTTTTGGCCTTGACGATAAGCATGCGAGTATAAAACCCATTGGTAGTGGGCATATCAATACTACCATGTTATTGAGCACACCTAAGCGGTCATTGGTTGTACAAAAGCTCAATACGGTGGTATTCCCAAAACCACAGTTACTTGTTGATAATGCAAGATTAATAGAACAACACTTAAGCAAAAAGCAGCAAGTCGGTGAGTTCAACTTAGCAATTGTGCGGCATGTAGCAACAACTCAGCATGACTATTTAGTAAATAATAATAACGATACTTGGCGAGCCCTTGAGTTTATTGGTGGCAGTTACAGCGAAGATGTGGTTAATACTGTTAGCCAAGCGCAAACCGCGGCTAATGCATTTGGCCAATTTGCTGCAGCATTAGAGGATTTTGACGCTAACAAATTACATGCAGTTATCCCTAACTTTCATAACTTAGCCATGCGTGCAGAGGTTTTTAAGCAAGTTATTAACGCCGATCCTCATAAACGTGTAGCTCATTGTCAGGAGGAGGTTGATTTTTGCTTGTCGCAGTTCTCACTCATTGATGAGCTCAATGCATTAGCTGGAAAAGTCCCTATTCGCGTGTGTCATAACGATACTAAAATAAACAACATGCTATTTTGTTCAGATTCAAATGATGCAAAAGCGGTGATTGATTTAGACACCTGTATGCCAGGTTATTGGCTTAATGACTTTGGCGATATGGTCAGAACATTCTGCTCTGCAGAGCAAGAAGATTCAACAGCGCTTGAAAAAGTAGGTGTTCGTGAAGACATTTTTGCAGCAATTGTTAAAGGTTACGTTGAACCATTAAAGTCAGTATTAACGGCCGCAGAAAAACAAAGCTTTTGGTTAGGTGCTAAAGTAATGCCTTTTATGATTGGCTTACGCTTTTTAACCGACTATATAGACGGCGATAATTACTTTAGTGTTAAATATGAGAGACACAATTTAGATCGCGCAAAAAATCAATTTGCGTTGTACAGGGATATAGTAAGTAAGCAGCAGGTATTAAAGGCGATGTTAACTCAGATATAAGCCCAATTGGTTATATTGCTCAAAGTGTTAAAGCTAAGCTTTGAGCAATATAAAGCGAGGTTAAACGCTGAAAATACGTATAAACTTCCAACCCCTCAATCGTTATTAAGCATCGGCTAGTTTTACGCGGATTTTGCTTTTATCAACGGTTGTTTGATTAAGGGCTTTAATAGCGCCTTTAACTTCAATGTCGTTTGGCATTTCTACAAAAGCAAAACCTTTTGATTGGCCAGTTTCTTTATCGAGTACTAAGTTACAGGTGGTCACTTTACCGTGCGCTGTAAATAAAGTACGAAGCTCATGCTCAGTGGTAGCACGAGATAAGTTGCGAACTAATAGTTTCATAATGAACCTAATTAAGGGTATCAGCGGTAATTATCTCAAGTAACCCCGCTTTAGCCTAACTTTATTTTACATTTGCTGAAAATAACACCCATAAACAAAAAAAGCTGCTCGTTGGCAGCTTTTTGTTAATCAGCAGGCTTATTTTACTTCTTTACCCGCTGCTTGTTGATCTGCGTGATAGCTTGAGCGTACAAACGGGCCAGAAGCCGCGTGTGTAAAGCCAATTTCATCAGCATACTCTTTTAGTGCATCAAACTCAGCAGGCGGCACGTAGCGTTTTACTGGTAAGTGATGCTTAGAGGGTTGTAGGTATTGGCCTACGGTTAGCATATCAACGTTATGCTCACGTAAATCACGCAGTACTTCTTCAATTTCGCTAATTTCTTCACCAAGGCCAACCATTAACCCCGATTTAGTTTTAACCTCAGGGTGTGCTTCTTTAAAGCGGCGTAATAATTCAAGTGACCACTTGTAATCAGCACCTGGACGCGCCAATTTGTACAAACGTGGTGCTGTTTCTAGGTTGTGGTTAAATACATCTGGCGGCGTTTCAATTAATATTTCCAACGCTCTGTCCATACGACCACGAAAATCAGGGACTAATATCTCAATGGTGATTTCTGGATTGTGCTTGCGAATTTCACGGATACAATCGGCAAAGTGCTGAGCGCCACCGTCACGTAAATCATCACGGTCTACCGAAGTGATCACTACGTAGCTTAGCTTCATGTCTTTAATGGTCAGTGCAAGCTTTTCAGGCTCTGCTGCATCGGGCTTTAATGGACGGCCATGTGCAACATCACAGAATGGGCAACGACGTGTACAAATAGCCCCTAAAATCATAAAGGTCGCCGTACCGTGGTTAAAACATTCTGATAAGTTGGGGCACGAGGCTTCTTCACATACAGAGTGAAGGCCATGCTTACGCATTGCTTGTTTTATGCCGTCAATCCGCTCGGTTGACTTAGGTAAGCGGATTTTAAGCCACTCTGGCTTACGGAGCATTTCGGTTTTTTCAGTTGGTAAAACTTTAACGGGGATCAACGCCATTTTTTCTGCGTCGCGTAGTTTTACACCTGGTTCCATTTTGACTGGTTTATTCATTCGTTTTCAAACCCTTCAGTATGCTTAACCTGTGTTGCATTAAGCTTTTTGATCATGTGTTTTACCAGCCCTTGACCTGCAGCTTCAAGGTTTTGAGGGCCATTTAATTCTTTAGTTTGCACCATATTCATGCCCGCATAACCACAAGGGTTAATGCGTAAAAATGGACTTAGGTCCATGTTAACATTTAATGCTAAACCATGAAATGAGCAGCCACGACGAACTCTTAGGCCTAAAGAGGCAATTTTGCTGTCGTTCACGTAAACACCGGGTGCATCGGCTTTTGCGTATGCATCAATACCGTACTCAGCAAGGGATTCAATAATACATTCCTCAAGCCATGTTACTAGCTCTCGTACGCCAATCTTTAAACGACGTAAGTTAAATAATACATACATCATTTGCTGACCTGGGCCGTGGTAAGTTACTTGTCCGCCACGATCCACTTTAATCACTTCAATGTCACCTGGGGCGAGCAAGTGCTCATCTTTACCGGCTTGGCCTTGGGTAAATACACTTTCGTGCTCTACCAGCCAAATTTCATCTGGGGTATTTTCATCACGGGTGTCGGTAAACTCTTGCATTTTTTGCCAAATCGGCATGTAACGCTGACGACCCAGTTGGCGTACGATTAGGGTGTTTTCGCTCACAACAAATCTCAACTATGGATTAAAGCATATGGCGTACGTCATCGATGTTGCTGATCACGTTGTAAATTTCTTCAATGTGTTTGCCGCTTGTTACAGTAGCTACTAGCGTTACAGACTCGTAATTACCTTTACTGCTTGGTTTTACTTTTGGCGCATAATCACCTGGAGCAATAGGTTGTAATTTAGCTAAAATTTGATCAGTTAAGTTTACATTAGCTAGACCCATAATTTTAAATGTAAATGGGCAAGGGTACTCTAAGTACTCATCAAATTTAGTGTCTTTAACAGGTTCAACCACGACGGGAACTCCTCAAACAAAAAGTGTTGGCTTTGCTAAAACGCGAAGCTTAAAACTGACAGGCTAATGGCAATCTTGAAATGATGCTATTGTTGACCCAAGCCAATGATAGTCATTCAATACGATTGGTATATATGGGGCGCATTCTAGCACTTTTCAAGCAAAAAAAAACGCCTCACAGTGGAGGCGTTCATATTACTTTACTCGCAATTACATAATCTGTAAGCGTAAGTAGTCATATATTTTACTAAAGAAGCTACCTTCTTGTATTTCTTCAAGTGTAACTAGCGGATATTGTGCAATATCTTCGCCTTCAAGCTGTAAAAATAAAGTACCTACTTTTGTGCCTTTAGCTAAAGGTGCCTCAAGGGTATCGTCTAGCTCAAAGTTTGCTTTAAGGTTTTTATGCTGACCACGAGGAATAGTAATGGGTGTATCTTCTAAAATTCCTAAAGAAACATTCTCTTTATTGCCCATCCAAACACGTTGCTCAGCAAAGCTGTCGCCGGCTTTATACGGGGTAATTGTTTCAAAAAAGCGAAAACCGTAGTTTAGTAGTTTTTTACTTTCTACTTTACGCGCGCGCTCACTTGAGGTGCCCATTACAACGGCAATTAAACGCATGTCGTTTTTTGTTGCAGAGGTGACTAAGCTGTAACCCGCCTCAGACGTGTGACCTGTTTTAATACCATCTACATCTAAGCTTTCATCCCATAACAACGAGTTGCGGTTATATTGCTTTATACCATTAAAAGTAAAAGACTTTTGTTTATATAGAGCGTATTCATCAGGCACATCTCTGATAAGTGCAGCCCCTAATGTTGCCATGTCGCGTGGCGTTGTATAATGCGCATCAGTATCAAGGCCATGGCTATTAACAAAATGCGTATTAGTCATGCCTATTTTTTCGGCGTGAGCATTCATTAAATCTGCAAACGCGCTTTCGCTACCAGCAATATGCTCTGCCATAGCAACACATGCATCATTTCCTGATTGAATAATAATGCCATGGTTAAGATCATCGACACTAACTTGTTTACCGACTTCAATAAACATTTTTGATGATTCAGGGAAGTTTTTTGCCCACGCTTTTTCACTAACAGTAACCATATCGGTAGGCGCAATATTACCAGCATTAATTTCGGTACCAATTACATAACTGGTCATCATTTTAGTTAAGCTGGCCGGTGCGAGTTTGGTATCAGCCTCGCCTTGTGCAATGACTTTACCTGTGGTGAAGTCCACCAAAAAGTAACCTTTTGCATTAACTTGAGGAGGCGCTGGAATAATTTGGGCGGTGGCTGAAAAGACGGCGGCAGAACAGACTAAGCCGCAAACACCAGTAAGAATTTTATGTTTAATAGATTTCATCATACTCATTAATGGTTAAAGTTAAAAATATGCGTATTCCCATTCTAAAGGGCTTACTGAGTGTAAAGCAAGAACGCGTTTTGAAATTGATTTTGTTTTAATGTTTCTAGTACTTGTTGCGCATGTTGGGCATCTTTTATTGGCCCTAAGTGCAATCTATAAATAGCGTCTTTTTCAACGATATTTGTCGGTAACTTATACTGTTCTCGCAGTGTACTTGCTAACGCTTCTATGTTGGCTAAGGTACTGCCCGCGGCAACTTGAACGTAGGTTTTTCGTGCATGGGTATCGGCTAGAGTAATGGCTTCTAGCTTAACCTCTGCTGTACCGTACTTATGGTATCCAAGTTTGTATGCAGCGGCATAAGAAAGGTCAATAATTCTATTATCATGAAAGGGGCCACGGTCATTAACACGAACAATAATTGATTTGCCATTAGCCGTATTTGTTACCCGCACAAAACTAGGTAAAGGCAACGTTTTATGGGCTGCGGTCATCGCGAACATGTCGTAAATTTCGCCGTTAGAGGTGTGATACCCATGAAATTTACGGCCATACCACGAAGCAATGCCCGTTTCTGAATAGCCGGTTTCATCGAGCATCGGGGTATAACGTTTGCCAAGCACTTCGTAGGGGCGCGTGGTACTCGCACTTTTAATAACTTGAGTAACAATGGCATCTTGCATTTCTAATTCGGTCGGTGCACGAAGCGGCGCCGCATCATGGCGCATGCTGTAACGACTATTTGAACTGCTGCATGCAGTTAAAAAGAGGCTAACGAGAATAATAATTATAAGTTGTTTGTAAAGGCGCATTATTTTAAGAGCATCCTTTTATCTGTGGCAATCGACATAATAATGCCAAATGCAGCCATCAGGGTCACCATTGAGGTACCGCCATAACTAATTAATGGTAACGGTACACCTACAACAGGCAGCAAACCCGATACCATGCCAATATTTACAAAAATATAAACAAAAAATGTAAGTGTGAGTGAGCCGGCTAATAGTTTACCAAACGCATCTTGTGCGTTAACCGCAATATAAAGCCCACGGCCAATAATAAATAAATATAAACTAAGTAAAACACACACACCAAATAAGCCAAACTCTTCACTCAGTACTGAAAAAATAAAGTCAGTATGTCGCTCAGGTAAAAATTCTAGTTGCGATTGCGTGCCTTGCAGCCAGCCTTTACCTTCGATACCGCCTGAACCAATGGCAATTTTTGATTGAATAATATGATAGCCAGAACCCAGCGGATCGCTCTCAGGGTCTAAAAAGGTCAGTACCCTTTGCTTTTGATAATCGTGCATACCGTAGTGCCAAAATGGCCATGCTGCCAAAGCAACAACCGAGCTTAAAAAGCCGATTAAACGCCAGCTCAAGCCTGATAAAAACAATACAAATACACCGGAACTGGCAATCAAAATTGAGGTGCCCAAATCAGGTTGTTCTTTAATTAGTAGGGTAGGCAGCATAACAATGGCAAAGCCAATGACTAAATGTAACGGACGCGGCGGCAAATGGTGGCGGCCAATATACCAAGCAACCATCATCGGAACCGCTAGTTTCATTAGCTCTGAGGGTTGAAAGCGAGTAATGCCTAAATCTAACCAGCGTTGAGCTCCCTTAGAACTTACACCAAATAGCAGTACCCCAACCAGCATGAGTAATCCTAGGCAATACATGGGAATAACTAAACGTTTTAAAGTCGCTGGTGGAATTTGAGCAAGTACAAACATACCTATAATGGCGCCAGCCATTCGCGTAATATGGCGAACCATCATGGCAGAGTCTTGCCCTGAGGCGCTGTATACAATGGTGATACTACCGGCCATCATCAGCAATAACGCAATAAAAAGTGGCAAATCAATATGCAGTCGCAGCCAAATAGAGCGCTTATCATGTAAAGCCGTCATGGTGCTTTGTCCCCTGAAGGTTGGATTGGGTTAGCTGCAAAATAGTAATCCATTAATTGGCGCGCAATGGGCGCACCTACTGAGCTTCCCCCACCGGTATTTTCTACCACAATAGAGACAACAATTTGTGGGTTATTAAACGGGGCAAAACCTATATAAATGGCGTTGTCGCGTTGGCGCTCTTTGAGTGCATCGGCGTCGTAACGCTCGCCCTGAGCAATACTCACCACTTGGGCAGTACCGGTTTTACCTGCAGGGTCATAAGTAGCCCCTTTAAATGCACGATGGGCAGTTCCGGTAGTTTTTTTAACGGTGTTATGCATGGCATCAATCGCGATGCGCCAGTTATCTTCGTTATTGAGTACAACCGGCGGTTTTTCTTCATTATTGAGCTGAGTAATTTGATCTTCTTTTTTAGCAACTTGCACTAAATGAGGAGGGTGATTTATCCCTCTGTTAACTAAAATATTAGTGGCATTCGCTATTTGAATGGGGGTGGCAGTCCAATAACCTTGGCCAATTCCTACAGAAATAGTATCTCCAGGCCACCAAGACTCTTTAAAACGGGCTTCTTTCCACTCTTTTGAGGGTAAAATAGCGGTTGTTTCTTCATGAATATCAATACCGGATAATTCACCAAAGCCAAAGCGAGCCATAAAATTACTTATTTTTGTGATCCCCATTCGATAGGCTGCGTCATAAAAGTAGGTATCGCATGACTCTTCTATTGCTTTATAAACATCAACATGGCCATGACCCCAACGTCGCCAATCACGCCATCTATGATCTACGTTGGGAATTTGAAAAAAGCCGGGATCCCACATACTGGTGGTTTCTTGCACTATATTTTCTTCTAATGCCAAAATAGCCATGTGTGGTTTAACAGTAGATGCTGGTGCGTAGCGACCTTGAGTCGTGCGATTGATCAGTGGACGATCAGGGTTGAGTAAGGCTTTGTAGTCTTTACTGCTAATACCGTGCACAAATAAATTGGGATCATAACTTGGGTTTGAATACAGTGCTAAAACGCCGCCATCTTTTGCATCCATTACCACAATAGCGCCGCGCATATCTTTAAGTGCATGTTGGGCTATTTGTTGTAAACCAATGTCGAGAGTAAGTACTAAGTCGTCACCCGCTTGCGGTGGATCCATACTTAAAGTGCGGATAATTCGGCCGCGGTTATTAACTTCAACTCGTTGTGAGCCAACTTGACCATGTAATAACGGCTCGTAGTATTTTTCGATACCCAGCTTACCAATATCATGCGTGGCTCGGTAGTTTGTGGCTTCATCTTGTTGTTCAAGCTTGTTTAACTCTTTTCTATTGAGCTTTGCGACATAGCCTAATGCATGGGTTAAAGTATCGCCAAAGGGGTAATATCTCGCTAGACGTGCCTCAATACTAAAGCCTGGGAACTTATGTTGGTTTACTGAAAACATCGCTACTTCGTTTTCATTTAAACGGGCTTTGAGGACTTGACTTTTAAAACGTCGAGTATGTTTTATATCATCAAGAAAATCAGCTTGTTGCTGCTCGGTTATTTCAATGATTTTGCTGATAGACTTCAAAGAGGCGGTTAAATCATCAACTTCTTCGGGGATCACCTCAAGGTTATAAACGGGCTTATTTTCGGCCAGTAAAACACCATTGCGGTCGTAAATTAAACCGCGATTGGGGGCTATAGGTATAACTTTTATACGGTTATCATTAGAACGAGTTTGATAATCTTGATGATCATCTACCTGAATTTTATACAAGTTAGACAGCAATATTGCTACAAGGACTAATATAAAAATAAAACCCACGAATGCACGCCGAGCAAATAAATTAGCTTCTGCTGAGTGGTCGCGAATGGTGGGTCTTCGTTTTAGCATGGCAAGAAACTACTCGCGATGATAAGGATGGTTGTTATTTAAGCTCCAGCCTCTGTAGAGGCTTTCAGCAACAATAATGCGTACTAAAGGGTGTGGGAGCGTTAAATTTGATAACGACCATTTTTGCTCAGAGGCAGCAATACACTCTGGGGCTAAGCCTTCAGGTCCGCCAATTAATAAACTGACATCGCGACCATCTAGTTGCCACTTTTCCATGTTTTTCGCTAGTTGATGAGTATCCAGTGCTTTACCGGTTACTTCTAGTGTGACAATACGATTGCCTTTAGGTATGGCGGCTAAGGTTTTTTCACCTTCAATGTGCAAAATACGCTTTATATCGGCATTTTTTCCACGTTTACCAGCAGGGATCTCAATGAGTTCCAATGCCATATCTTTGGGAAAGCGGCGTTGATACTCTGCAAAACCTGTCTCTACCCATGCTGGCATTTTTGTACCAACAGCAATCATTTGTATTTTCACGACGTTACTTCCAAGCGTTGTCTAAAATAGGGAGCAATTAGCCCCAAAGCTTTTCTAGATCGTAATAGCTACGTGCTTGATCTTGCATAACGTGAACAATCACATCACCTAAATCAACGAGTGCCCATTCACCATCGCTTTGGCCTTCATACCCTAATGGCTCTTCACCAGCGTGGCGAGCTTCTTTTGCTAAGTTATCAGCAATTGACAATACATGACGTCTTGATGTGCCTGAACATACAATCATGTAATCGGTTACGTCTGAGCTGCCAGTTACGTCAAGTTGAATCACATCACGTGCTTTCATATCGTCAATTTTGTCTAGTGCAAAAGCGAGTAGTTGTTTCGAATCCAAGGTTTTGTCTCAATTTAAAATTTAATAGCGGTTATTTTAACACGCTGAGGGGTTTATACCAATCACTCTTGATAAAGCTGGTGCTGCTTAATATAGTGACTCACGGCGTCGGGTAATAGTTCACTCTTTTTAGTACTTTTTTTAAGGGCTTGACGGATCTCGCTGGATGCGGCATCCAGCTGTTCCCCCTCTAAAAAGTAAAGGTGTCCGGCATTTGTTTTTTGCAGCAAGGCAATATCAGTGGTAACAGCGTTATGTTGATAGCATTTAAGTTCACCCTGTGTATCACAAATTTGGCCAGGGCGTTGATACACCACCAGATGACAAAGGCGAGTTATTGTTTGCCATTGATACCATTTATCGAAATTGTTGAATGAGTCCATGCCAATTAAAAATAAAATAGGGGTATCGGGGTTTTCTGCTCTTAGCTCTTGCAAACTTAATAAAGAATACGACGGGCCGCTGCGTTGCAGTTCTCGTAAATCAAGTTTGAACGGCGCATAAGGTGTAATTGCGGCTTTAAGCATTGCTATACGATGCTCGGTGCTGATCCCCGGTGCCGCTTTGTGTGCGGGTATTGCACAGGGCATAAAATAGAGTGAGTGTAATTTAAAGGTCGCAACGCATTGCTGCGCCATATTAAGGTGTCCCAAATGAACGGGATCAAAAGTACCACCAAAAATTGCAATCATGTATTTCCCTTTACTGACGGTTACTATGGCAGGGAAGTGGAATATCGAGCGGTTGGCAGAACTTAATGCAAATATGCGCCAATGCTTGGTAAGGGGCAATCAATGCGCCTTGCTTGTAACTTGCATCAAACAATGCCAGTTCACTGCTAATATTCTCTAGGGTATGAATGTTTAGCCTGTTAATGGCTGTTTGTACTGGCGCTTGTTGATTTTTCCAAATCGTTTTTTGTTTAAATAAGGTTGCTAATGACTCACCTTGCAATAATCCCTGCTGCACACTCAATAATGTATTAAGGTCTTTATTGATGGCCCATAAGATACTCACAACCTCAGTGTTATCACTGGCAAGTTTGTTAAGTACTTTTATAGCCTGAGCGGTGTGGCCGTTTAAAAGCGCATCACTTAAATCAAAAATATCAAACTTAGCTTGGTTTAGTAGTCCTTGCATCACCAGTTGTTGCGTTATCAGAGCGTCACCGTGTATTAATGCTAGTTTTTCAAGCTCTTGGTAACACGCAAGTAAGTTGCCTTCAGTGGCATTAATTAAACTGAGTTTGGCCTCGTTTTGAATATTTAGTGACAAACGTTGGCACTGCTCATCAAGCCAACGCTTTAAGTGATTTCCGCTAAGTGGGTAACAGGGTACAAATAACCCATGCTTATCAAGTGCTTTAAACCACGCGCCGCGCTGAACATCTTGACTGGCCTTAGCGCCTTTTACGATTAAGATCGTATCAGGGTTTTCAAGCTCTACTATTTTTTTAAAGGTGTTTGCGCCGGGTGTCCCCGGTTTTTGCTGGTTTAAATCAAGCTCAATAATAGTGCGCGCGCTAAACAACGACATACTTTGGTATTGCGCGATTATTTCTTGCCAATCAAAGCCCTGAGCTAAAGTGAATTTAATTACTTCATCAAATCCTTGTGCCTTTGCCGTGTCGCGAATGAGCTGTACACATTGCGCTTCTTGAAAAGGCTCTTCGCCAAAAACCAAATAAAAAGGTTTTAAGCCTTTTTTTAATTCACTCGATAGCTGATTTGCATAACAACGCATTATAGCTGCGACAACTCTCTAACAATACGACGACTCGCTTGTTGGCGAATTTCGCTAATTAGCAGCTCAAGCTCTTTTGCTTTTGCTAGTGCGTTATCTGGATCGTCTTGGTAGTTACGGTATAACTCAAAGCGTTTTTCGATGGCTTTTTGTTTCGGGCGTTTTACTACATAACTTACGCTGTATGCCAGTTCGTACTCAGCTACTTGTCCATTTTGGAACAACGATAAGGTTTGACGCTCTAGTTGTTCTTTAAATAAATAAAGCTGCGCTGATTGTTTACTTGCAGGCACTAAAGTGACATCGCTCATAGCCAGTTCGCTTTGCAAATAGCTAAATAAAGCAGATTTTTGATCATCCCCCACCAGAGTTAGCTGTTTTAAATCATCGGGTAGGCTTGATGCTTTTTTAAGATGAAAGCCACAGCTCGATAACAAAAAACAGACTAGCACTAAGGCTAGTCCGTTTTTAATGGCGTTTAAAGCAGCCATATTAGTTAGCTACCACGTTAAGTAATTTACCTGGTACATAAATGACTTTGCGTATCGTTGCACCATCAGTAAATTTAGTCACGTTAGACTCTGCAAATGCCAAAGCTTCTACTTGCTCTTGCGTAGCATCAGCAGCCACTGTTAGTTTTGCACGCAGCTTACCGTTTACTTGTACGATGATTAGTTTTTCATCTTCAACAAGAGCAGATTCGTCAACTTTTGGCCATGCCGCATCTAAAATATCACCTTCTTTACCTAGGTCTTGCCATAATTGATGCGATAAATGCGGTGTAATAGGTGCCAGCATAATTATTAATGCTTCCAGTGCCTCGTTAGCAATGGCAACATCTTGTGTGTCACTTAATGGCGCTTTTAATAGCTTGTTAGAAAGCTCCATAATTGCGGCAATAGCGGTGTTAAAGGTTTGACGACGTTCTACATCATCGCTCACTTTTGCGATTGCTTTGTGTAGCTCACGACGTAGTACTTTTTGCGGGTTAGTAAGCGCCGATTTATCAAGTGCTTGGTAACCTACTGTTTTAACATCTACCGCATATTTCCACACACGTTTTAAGAAACGATGTGCGCCTTCAACCCCTGAATCTGACCATTCAAGTGTTTGCTCTGGTGGTGCTGTAAACATCATAAATAAACGCACTGTATCTGCACCGTATTGGGCAATAACTTCTTGTGGGTCTATACCGTTGTTTTTCGACTTAGACATTTTGCTCATGCCAGATGAGAACACCGGTTCACCATCTTTTTTATGCCATGCTTTAGTTACGCGACCTTTGTCGTCGGTTTCGGTGTTTACATCACTTGGCGAAATCCAAATGTCGCCACCTTTTTCATCTTTACGATAAAATGTTTCAGCAAGTACCATACCTTGACAAAGTAAGCGGTCGAATGGTTCATCTGAATTAACTAAACCAAAGTCACGTAATAATTTGTGGAAAAAGCGCGAATATAATAAGTGCAATATAGCGTGCTCAATACCACCAATGTATTGGTTTACTGGTAACCAGTAGTTAGCTGCTGCAGGGTCTAACATGCCTTCGTCATGGCGTGGGCTACAGTAGCGAGCGTAATACCACGATGATTCCATAAAGGTGTCAAAAGTATCTGTTTCGTGAGTAGCGGGTACACCGTTTACAGTTGTTTTAGCCCAATTTGGATCGGCTTTAATTGGCGATGTAACACCATTCATTACCACATCTTCTGGTAAACGCACAGGGAGCATATCTTCAGTGGCAGCAAGCTCGTTCCCGTTTTCATCGCTCAGCATTGGGATTGGAGAGCCCCAGTAACGTTGGCGGCTTACGCCCCAATCGCGAAGACGGAAGTTTACTTTACGCTCACCTACACCTAATGCTTCTAATTTGTCGGCAACAGCGTTAAAGGCGTTTTCAAAATCAAGGCCATCAAATTCACCTGAGTTAACCAGTACGCCTTTTTCGGTGAATGCTTCTTTGCTTAGGTTTACTTCAAGCTCTGAACCTTCAGCAGGGGCAATAACTTGTTTAATATCGAGGCCATAAGCGGTGGCAAATTCAAAGTCACGTTGGTCGTGCGCTGGTACTGCCATTACCGCGCCTGAGCCGTAATGCATCAATACAAAGTTTGCAACCCAAATAGGCACTTGCTCGCCCGTTAATGGATGCGTGGCGTAAAAGCCCGTTGCAATGCCTTTTTTCTCCATGGTTGCCATATCCGCTTCGGCAACTTTAGTGTTTTTACACTCTTCAACAAACATCGCAATCGCGTCGTTGTTTTTAGCCGCTTCTTGCGCGATTGGGTGGCCACCGGCAACGGCAAGGTATGTCACGCCCATAAACGTATCTGGACGAGTGGTGTATACACTAAACTTTTCGTTATTGTCGGTACGCGTAAACTCGATATCTAACCCTTCAGAGCGACCAATCCAGTTGCGCTGCATAGTTTTAACTTGCTCAGGCCAATCTTCTAGTTTGTCTAAGTCGTCTAATAGCTCTTGAGCATAGTCGGTAATTTTAATAAACCACTGTGGAATTTCTTTTTGTTCTACTACTGCGCCTGAACGCCAACCACGACCATCAATTACTTGTTCGTTAGCTAATACTGTTTGATCCACAGGATCCCAGTTAACCGTTGACATTTTTTTGTACACTAGGCCTTTTTCGTAAAGCTTAGTGAAGAACCATTGTTCCCATTTATAATATTCTGGGTGGCACGTCGCAATTTCGCGATCCCAGTCGTAGCCAAACCCTAATTGCTTAAGCTGGTTACGCATGTAGTCAATATTTTCGTAAGTCCATTTTGCAGGGGCTGTTTTATTTTTAATAGCCGCGTTTTCTGCAGGTAAACCAAACGCATCCCAACCCATAGGTTGCATTACGTTTTTGCCTTGCAAGCGCTGAAAGCGAGAAACCACGTCACCAATGGTGTAGTTACGCACATGACCCATATGCAGTCGACCACTTGGGTAAGGAAACATTGAGAGGCAGTAGTACTTTTCTTTGCTCTCGTCTTCTGTGACTTTAAATACTTGGTTTTCTTCCCAGTAGCGTTGGACTTTTGACTCTATGTCTTGTGGGTTATATTGCTCTTGCATTTACGTTTCCAAACTTCTTGCATACTAATAAAAAATTGTCGATAGGATACCCCAAATAAAGCGTTATTCACAGCGCCAAAGCGGCGCTTTTTACAAATTTGCCGCTAAATTAGTTTTCAGTGCAGGTTAACCTATACTTATCTATGTTAGGAGTCAGTTTTAACTTAGCGTTTGTTAATCTTTTTAGTTGAGTTTACACGCAAGTATTTGAGGTTTAGGCTAGGGTCTGTTGATCTTTGTGGATTACAATTTGTTCAAACTAGGGGCGATTTAATCGCGACGCGAGGTTTGTAACCTAGTGGGCTAAGTAAAAACCGAGCAACAAAGAGTAAATCACCCCTAGGCAGAACCCTTCGGGCAGCGCCTGTTTGGCATTGATGCTGCGTTATCGCCTATTTATGGGGAATAACCACACCACATAGGCTCTGCCTTGCCTAAATACCAAACAGGCTGCTGCAAATTTAACCTTAAAAGGTCAACAGACCCTAAACAAAGCCTGTATGGTGTTGTTTTTATCAACAGCTAATAGCGCCGTATTAATATCAGTCCCCTCACAATTTTGAAGGAGTAAAAAATGGCAGATTACAGAGCATGGCTAAGCGATTTAACCGATTGGTTAAAAGATGTAAAAGAGCATGAAGTTAAAGCAGCAGTAAAGCGATTTATTGAATCCGAGCAGGCACTTAAAGATTTAGGTGAAGAAAAATATTATCTTTATCGTAATTACCTAATGCGTGACATTTCTCATCTACAAGAAAATAACAACTACTATAATTCGCTTGCATGGCAGGAGCTTAAAGAGTCATTGTGGTTTGAGCTTTCTCATATTGAAGACAAAACACAACTTGAATGGCAGTCATTAAGTGAAGATTTTAAGCATAATGGTGTTTATCACGCAGGTGAATGGATAGCCATGGGCACATTAGTATGTAAGAATTGCAACCATAGTTACGATGTTTATCATGCAACGCAAATTATTCCGTGTACACAGTGTGATGGCATCTATTTTAGCCGCCAGGCTTTACAACCTTAAATATGAATATTGAGTGGCTTATATAGCCACTCAATACGTCCAAAACCTAGCGAATATGCTGGTAAAAAAAGAAGTTAGAATGACGAAAAAATTGCTGCCACTACCCGTATCAAATCTTGCACCGAGTATTTCATCGAGCCATGTAAACACTTGCATGAGTAATCCATACCCTGAGCAACTTACCTTTATAGGCCAACAACGTGCGCAAAGTGCATTGGACTTTTCTTTAGGAATGGACCTACCCGGTTATAATGTTTATGTAATGGGAGAGGCGGCACACGGGCGTTTTACCTTAGTAAAAGACAAATTAAAAGAACATGCTAAAGAGCGCACTACACCGCATGAATGGTTATATGTTAATAACTACGACGATCACCGTGAGCCTATTGCGTTATTTATGCATGCAGGGCAAAGCAAGCAATTAGCCGATGATATTGACTCATTTATTGATGAAGTGCTCGACACTTTTCCTGCTGCATTTGATAACCCAGCCTATCAGCGTAAGAAAAAATCGATAGACCGTGAATTTAACGATGCTTACGACGGCGCAATTACCGCAGTAGAAATAGCAGCACTTGAACAAAGTGTGGCACTAATTGAAGAAAAAGGCGTAGTCGGCTTTGCACCGCTGATTGATGGTAAACAACTTACCGATAATGAGTTTTCTGATCTTGAAGATGACTTACGCGAGATGTTTTTTGAGCGTATAGAAAAATTAGAAGATGCCCTCATTGAGGCGCTTATTGAGTTACCGCGCTGGAAACGCGAGTCGAAAGAAAAGCTCCGCAACCTTAAAAAGTCTACTGCTGAGCAAGCCACTAAACCGTTATTAAAAGATTTAGAACATAAATATGCCAGCCATATTGGTGTACTGCGTTATTTAAAAGATATACGTGTAGAAATTATTGATGCCGTCCTTGAATGGCTTGATGATGAAGGTGAAAGCGAAGAAAACAAAGAAGACTTTGATCGTAAAGGCATGCTTACCGACTTTTTTGCGCCTAATATTTTGGTCGAATATAAAGAAGGCGATGCGGCACCGGTTGTTTACGAGCCGAACCCCACTTTTGGTAATATTTTTGGCAAAATTGAATACGCAACATCGCAAGGGTCGTTAATTACCAGCTATCGATCAATTCAACCAGGTGCATTGCACCGCGCGAATGGCGGCTATTTAATTATGGATGCTGAAAAAGTAATGGCTCAACCCCAAGTGTGGGATGGGCTAAAGTTGTCGCTAAAAACGCATCAAATAAAAAATGACTTACCTTATCAAGACAGTGTCGTTGGCAGTAGCTTTACGCTTCGCCCGCAGTTAATACCGCTTGATGTGAAAATTATTTTACTCGGCTCACGTGAACTCTATTACACCATCGGTGAATACGACGAAGAATTTGCCGAGTTATTTAGAGTACTTGCCGATTTTGATTATTACTTACCAAGCAGCGATAAGCTGCAGTATCAGTTTATTACTAAAGTCAGTGATTACTGCGAGCAAACATTAAAGTGCACGTTAAACGAATCAGCAATGGTGCGATTGCTTAAGTTTAGTTACCGCCAAGCTGAGCACCATAATAAACTCTCAGCCCGTTTTGCTGATGTACTAGAGCTTGTGGCTGAGGCCAGTTTTTACGCTAAGCAAGACAAACTGACGGTGATTGATGCTCGCCATATTGACGAAGCGATTGAAGGCAAACAATACCGTACGGGGCAAATTAGTGAAAATATGCTCAGCGATATAAAAGAAGGGCATACCTTAATTGCAACCGACGGGCAAGCCGTAGGTAAAGTAAATGGTTTAACAGTACTGCACATTGGTGATACTTCGTTTGGTACACCTGCACGCATTACCGCCACTGTTTATGCGGGTGCTGATGGCGTTATTGATGTGGAGCGCGAAGCAGAGCTGGGTAAAGCAATTCACTCAAAAGGGGTGATGTTGCTTACCGGTTATTTAGGTAACAAATACGCGCAGCACTTTAGCTTAACACTCAGTGCGAATATTGCCATTGAACAAAGCTATGGCTACATAGATGGTGATAGCGCCTCATTAGCTGAACTTTGTGCGCTAATATCGGCGATCACCAGTTTACCAATAAGCCAATCTATTGCACTAACCGGCTCTATTAATCAGCATGGTGATGTGCAAGCAATCGGTGGCGTAAATGAAAAAATAGAAGGCTTCTTTAAACTATGTAAAATGCGTGGCTTAACGGGTGAGCAAGGCGTTATTATTCCAAAATCAAACCAAGTTAACTTAGTACTTGATGATGAAATACTGAATGCGGTTGAACTGGGTAAATTTAATATTTTCGCCGTTGAAACAGTTGACCAAGCGCTAAACTTACTAATGGACATTGACGCGGGTGACATGATTGATGAGCAGTACCCAGAAGATTCAGTGAATGGCATCGCATTAGCGCGATTAAAAGACATTGCTGATATTGTTAATGGCGATAACAGCGACGACAAAGACGACTCAGAAGATGAAAAAGGGGAGTTATGATCAATATTATTTTACTGATTGTTATCGCTATTTTTTGCGTTTTGATTTTTAAAAACAGTAAAAAAGCCAAGCAGCAAGCAATCGCTAACGCGCAAATTGAAAGTGATTATTTAATTGCCAATGCAAAGGTAGAAGGCGTTCAAGAAACCGCATCTGGCTTGCAATATAAAATAATCCATAAAGGACAGAGCGAAAATACACCTATCCCAACGAGTATGGTGAAAGTGCATTATCATGGCACTTTAATTGATGGCACTGTATTTGACAGCTCAGTGGAGCGTAAAACGCCGATTAGCTTTGGCTTGCACCAAGTTATAAAAGGCTGGACTGAGGGTCTGCAACTGATGAGCCCAGGCGATAAATTTCAGTTTTATATACCGCATCAGCTCGCCTATGGTGAAAAGCGAGTAGGGAGTATTCCTCCTGCATCATTGCTTATTTTTGAAGTGGAATTACTGGCTATTGAGTCGTAATTTTAAAGAAAAAAAACACTTTAAGCCTTACTTTAATCAAGTAGGGCTTTTTATTTGCTCTCATTAGCCAATCCTACTCAAGAATTTAAAATATCAGTCGATACCTAAAATAGTGACAAATTCATTTTAGGGATAAAATAATGAAGATTTCAACCGCCTCAATCCAATATCAAGCATCTAATTACAACAACCAGCCTTTAATAGAATCAGAACAGCAACGCATTGATGATAAATCAGAGGAAGAACCTGACTATGTTTTATCAGAGTTTTTAGATGCTAAGGTTCAAAAATACAGCGAAGATAACGCAACATTTGCTGAGCAATATCAAAATTTAGAAAAGGCATATAAATATTTCACCCAGCAAGTGGTTGCATTGCAAGAACAAGTAAATAAGCTTAAGCAGAGTACGGTACAACGCAGTTTAACCATTGATAATAGCCAATATGGGCCAGCTCAAGAGGGCTATCAGTTGGCTATGGATGCTGAGCATATGGGAGCTAAAAAGTATAAAACCGAGCAACAACAAGAAGAGATAAATAGATTGAAGCTGCAACTTAGTGAGGTAAAGTCACAGCAGGCAGCAATAAAACAACAAATTATTGAGCTAGTAATCAACGAAATGAAAAGGCGAGGCGACGACTTTACTATTTAACCAAAGTCTAACTGTATTAGTTCAGGTTATTTAACCTTGTAATGTACGCAGAAAAGTTAGTTTTTAAACTCAATTTTTTCAACCTCAAGCCTAAATTCTCCCGCCTGTTTACCTGCAATCATAAACCCAAGCTGCCTTACATCTTTAAAGTTAATTGTAGGTTGTTGTTCAAGTAAGCGGCCGCGATAAGTAAGCTGAAAATCCTCAGGTAAAAACTCAATATTAAGCCACTCGCTCTTTGTGGTACTAAACGAGCGGGTATAAGCCGCACCATCCATGTACTCATTGGTTCTTAAACGTAATTGATAGGTTTGACCATCGCCCTTAACACGTAGCATAATTTTAGTGATGTCTTGGCTTTGTACATCCAATAGCGTTCGAATAGAAGCAAACCCGCCATTGTTTGCAAGCGATACATTGCCTGTAAACACTAAATTGTCGTTTTCATACAAAACCTGACTATTAGAAATGCCACCCATCACCGAATCATTCACTACATACCAGCGAGCATTGGCGTTTGCCTCGGTTGTGGCAAACAGTAAGTTAAAAACGAAAAGTGATGAGAGTTGTTTGGTTGTCATAAGCTCTTCCTCGTAGCTTTTATATTTAATACGATACGATAGATTAATTGTTCACTCTTTTAAGAATTAATCTACACCTAGCGGCTATTTTCAATGTGAACTCTCGTTATCCATTTTATTCGCTTGAGCAAAAATTAAAAAGCGCGTAATTTAATCGCGTTACCTATTTTAATAACAAGTATAATAATGAAAGCACAAGAATTAGAACAATTAGCGTTATCTAAAGCCGAAACTCGAGAAGTGATCACGCCATATGCCTTTGAGGTTGATAATGCTTTACTTGGCTTGCCTTTGGCTTCGCCGACTCGGCGCGCATTAGCTATGATTATTGATGTTGCATTAATATTCATAGCTGCAAAGCTCAGTGCGACTATTATTGCATTCGTTGCTGCGATGGCTTTTTACAAAGGAACGGCGCAGCAATACCTTCCTAAAATGTCGAGTGTGTGGCGAAGAATATTAAAAATAGTAGCAGCAAGTATTTTATTTGTAAGCGCTCTTGCTGTGCTTTCAATTGGCATAGATTACTTAGAAGGCGATGACCCTGTTCAAGGCTTAACTGTTAAAGGCTTAAAAATACAGGATGACATTCAGCTTACCTCCACAGAAAAAAAGCAGGTAAATGCCTACTTAGTGCAAACAGCCGACGAAAGCTGTGAGCAACTTTGCCAACAAAATGCGCTTGATAATTTGATAGGGCAAGTACCCAAATTAGCCGAAATGGACGACTTACAAAACCCACAACTTGCAAAAGCATTTTTACAATTATTAGTGTTTGGTGAAAATAATGAATTAAAGCTTGCGCAGTTAATAGAAGATAAGCCCGCACAAACAACCACGCACAGTATTTTGCAGTGGGGTAAAGGTATTATTCAAGATTTAGGTTTGGGTTTTGGCTGGGCGACTGTGTACTTCACACTGTTTTCTTTATTATGGCGCGGTCAAACCCCTGGTAAAAAGCTCTGTAACACCCGAGTGGTTGCATTAAGTGGTGAACCGCTGGGTTTACTTGATTGTTTTGGCCGCTACGGTGGTTACGGCGCAGGTTTTGCCACCGGCTTGTTAGGCTTTTTACAAGTGTACTGGGACCCAAACAGACAAGCTATTCAAGATAAAATATCAGCCACGGTGGTTATTAAAGGGAGTATTAACCAAGTTGTAAATGTGCAAACGGTAGAAGAGACTGTTAAAAGTTAATTTTGCTCTTATTACAAGGATGGTTATGAAAGCTTTATTAATTGTATTTATTAATCTGTATTTTATTATGGTTTCGTATGCGTCAGAAAATATTGTGTTCGCAAAAACGCATCAGCTTACGTCTGTTATTTTAGGTGAGCAACGCAGCTTTAGCGTTTATTTACCGCCAAGCTATAATGAAAACCCTAATAAAGTATATCCAGTTATTTACTTGCTCGATGGTGACCAAACACATCTAAAAGCCGTAGCTGGGCTAGTAGAGACACTTAGTACGGACCGGCTAGAGCAGCAAATACAGCAAGCAATTATAGTAGCCATTCCTAATAGTAAAAATGCGATAAGAGAGCGTGACTTTACCCCAACCAATGTTGATTGGACATTTAACGGTAAACTCCTAGAAAGATTTGAAAATATCGGCAACGCCTTAAACTACAGCGCCTTTTTTGAAAAAGAACTTATTCCACTCATTAATAAAAATTACCGGACATCAACTAAACGCGTATTAATTGGCGAGTCTTTCGGTGGCTTATTTGCCAGCTATGTATTGCTTACCAACCATGCGCTATTTACTGATTACTTAATTATTGATGCAACCTATCTGTGGGATAATAACTACCTCAATCGTTATTTTAATGATAACCAATTTATAAATAAGCAGCTTAACGGCAATGTGTATTTTACCTTTGCAAATAATGTCGAAGCGTTTGGCGAAATTGGTAAAACAAATTACCAATGGGGTTTAGCGTTTGCTAAAAAGTTAAAAGCGCACCCGAGCGATAATTTAGTTATAAATCAACGTTATTTTGAAGATGAAACCCATGGCACAGTCGCCGCACTTAGTTGGTATTATGGGATTAAAGAATTATTAAGTAACTAGAAACCTAGTTTTATAAGAATAAAAATATTTAGATTATTTTTAAGGAAAGGCTATGAACGATGACAGCTATGATTGGGTTTTAGCTCCTCATATGATTGAAACATCATATCTATATTTGAAGGCATCAGAGCTTATGTGGAGTCATTCAATTAGTATTTCGATAGCTAATGCAGCATTAGCTTTGGAGATATTACTTAAAAGCTTTAACTGCAAAGTAGTAAGCAATGATGGATTAATAAACGAAAAATATCAATTTAACGCTAAGGTTCTTAATAAAAAAGAAAATGCACATGATTTGGTGTATCTATTTAATGCGTTACCAACTTCAATTAAGCATAAATTTTCAAGCGACCTTTCATTGATACTGATTGAAAGATATCGACATACCTTTATTGAAAGTCGCTATATTTATGAGAAAAATGCAATTACTGGGGGAACAACTGCATTAATGGACATGACAAGTCGTCTTTTAAAGAAAACAATCTCAATTTATCTTGAAAGAGGGTGTACTGATCAATGGATAAAAAATTACCCTGATGTTTAAATCTTACTAAATTATTGGGGTTGTATTTATATACTGATAGCTGACAACCGACAGCTATCAACTCCATTCACTTGCTAAACCTAACCCCAAATCCAATCATACCCAACAACACCATTACTCCCCACACAACCATATTGCCGTATTGGCTATACACGCTATCCCCTTGTATGAGCTTTATATTGGCTTTGAGAGTAGTAGCTTCAAACTGTGGCATAGTTTGGCGTGTTTGGCTTATGGGGTCATATACACCGCTTATGCCGTTGTTGGTAACACGTACCAATGGGCGCTGTAGTTCAAGGGCGCGCATGCGGGCAATTTGCATATGCTGGTGGGGGCCGATTGAATCACCAAACCAGGCATCGTTGCTTACGGTAAATAGTAAATCAGAGTCGCTTTTGTAGTTACCCCGCACTAAATCGGCAAAGACTATTTCATAGCAAATAGCGGGCAGTAGATTAAAGCCATTCGCGCGTAAGTTATTTTGCACTCTATCACCGCGAGAGAACGACGACATAGGCAAATCAAATAACGGCGCTATGGGGCGGAGTATGTCTTCAAAAGGAACAAATTCTCCAATAGGCAATAACTGATGCTTTTGATAGCGGTTACTATCTAAGTAACGATAGTGGCCGTGTTCATCATTTTGCTCTTTGTTACCGACCACAATAAGTGTATTAAAAATGGTTCTTGTATCGCGTTGGTAATCGACAATACCCGTTACTAGCGCGGTTTTATTAAATGAGGCGGCACTGTCTAAGCCTGCTAAATATGAATCAGCGAGGGCTTCTATTTCAGGGACTGCGGCTTCAGGCCACACAATTAAATCAGCATCCCACTGACGGCGCGTCATATCCTGATACTTACTCATGGTGGTCCAAAACTCACTGGGGTCAAAGCGCAAGTGTTGTTTTATATTACCTTGTACAAGCAGCACAGAAAGGTCTTTATTGGAGTAATGGGGTGCCTTTGTAAAATGTGCACCTACGAAAGCTAAAACAACCACAGCAGCGGTAATAGCAGGCACTTTATATTGTTTTTGGGTTAAGCTGTACAATGCAAAACCAATGGCAATACATAATAGCGTGAGTCCAAATTCACCAATAAAAGGAGCAAGGGCATTCAGTGGACTGTCGGTTTGTGTATAACCAAAGCTTAACCAAGGAAAACCGGTTAACAGCTTGGCTCGCAAATACTCACTAATCGCAAAACAAGGGAGTAGTAGCGCTGCAAAACTTATAGAGCCGTTTGAAAAACGAGTGGTTGCCCACAGCGCCAACGCAGGAAATAATGCAAGGTAGCTGCACAGTAATACCATTAACGAAATGGAAGCGATAAGTGGCATACCACCAAAGGTGGCAATAGATACATGCACCCAGCTAATGCCTGCACCAAACCAGCCTAGACCAAATATAAAGCCATATTTAGCCGCCGTTTTAGCGTGGTTTTTTCCGGTGAGGTTTGCAGGGATACAATAAAAAAATGCGGCCAAGCTAAAAAATACAATTGGCCAAATACCAAAAGGCGCGTAGCTAAAAGTCAAAACAAGGCCCGCAACCAGTGCGAGCCATGCTTTTTTATCTTTTGCTAGTAGGGTGAGGCTAGTTAGCAGTTTCTTCACTGTCGTTATCATCAGCCTTAGGAATGGTGACTTGCAGTTGTAATATACGACGGTTATCAGAATTAGTTACTTTAAACTGAAATCCGTCTATATCAATGGTTTCGCCACGACTCGGCATATGGCCAAAGGCATGTAATACGGTACCACCAATAGTATCGGCGTCTTGCGAACTATAGCCTGATTTAAAATGCTCGTTAAAGTCATCTACAGGGGTTAGTGCTTGCACAACGTAAACATGTTTAGCTAGTTGACGAATATCTTGTTGTTCTTCTTCTTCATCGTGCTCATCTTCGATTTCGCCAACAATGATCTCAAGAATATCTTCAATGGTGACCAAACCAGATACGCCGCCGTACTCATCAATCACAATCGCCATATGGTAGCGTTGCTGACGAAACTCGTTAAGCAGAGTATCAACCCGTTTACTTTCAGGCACCACCATAGCTGGACGTAAATAGTCACGTAGCGATGGTAAATGCTCATCTTTGTTTAAAATGAGAGGTAATAAGTCTTTTGCGAGTAAAATCCCTTCTACATGGTCTTTATCTTCACACACAACCGGAAAACGAGAGTGGGTAGAGTCAACCATCATAGGTATATGCTCTTCAAGCGGGCTATCAATTTCCAAAGTGACCATTTGTGAGCGCGGTATCATAATATCTCGCACTTTAAGCTCAGACACACCAAGCACACCTTCAATCATTTCTTTGGTTTCAGGATCGATTACATCCCGCTCTTGGGCATCGGCAATCACCTCAACCAGCTCTTCTCTATTCTGGGGTTCCCCTTGCAACATGTGGGTTATACGGCCCAGCCAAGTCCTGCCAGAAGAACCCTGGCTAGATTGCGAGTTATCGTCGCTCATTACGTCTAATTGCTCCGTTTATTTAAATATCGTCCCGGTATGGGTCTGCTATGTTTAGTTCAGCAAGTAATTGCTTTTCTATACTTTCCATCTCTAACGCATCTTCACTCTTTATATGGTCAAATCCAAGTAAATGCAAGCATCCATGAATAACCATATGGGCAAAGTGGTCATGAAATGACTTTTCTTGCTCTTGCGCCTCAGCCAAAACGATGGCTGGACAAATAATTAAGTCACCCACAAGTGGGATATCAATACCCGGTGGCGCTTCAAATTCAAACGATAATACGTTGGTAGGCTTATTTTTACCGCGGTAGTCATTATTGAGCTGTTGCGACTGTTCTTCATCGCTAATAACAATAGTCAGCTCAGACTCATCGCGGTATTGGCTAAGCACTTTATCGGCCCACATGGCAAACTGCTCGAGGCTAGGTAAGTTGTCAAACTCACACGCTATTTGTAAATCAAGTTCTGTTTTCACGGTGTTACTCTTTAGTCGCAGGTTGCTCTTGAGCGGCGAGCGCTTCTTTGGCTTGTTGTTTCTCTAATCGCTTAAGGCGTTCACGCTCATCGTTGCGCTCATACGCTTCTACAATGCGTGCAACTACAGGGTGGCGAACTACATCGTGCGATTTGAAAAAATTAAAGCTAATTTCATCAACGCCATCTAATACTTCAATAGCATGGCGAAGACCTGAGCGCGCACCCCGAGGTAAATCAACTTGGGTTATATCGCCGGTGATCACTGCTTTAGAATTAAAACCAATACGGGTTAAGAACATTTTCATTTGCTCTGTGGTGGTATTTTGGCTTTCATCTAAAATAATAAACGCATCATTGAGTGTGCGCCCACGCATGTAAGCCAATGGCGCAATTTCAATGATGTTTTTTTCAATTAGTTTTTCAACACGCTCAAAGCCAAGCATTTCAAATAAGGCATCGTAAAGTGGACGTAAGTAAGGGTCTATTTTTTGGCTTAAGTCACCTGGTAAAAAGCCGAGTTTTTCACCCGCTTCAACCGCAGGGCGAGTGAGCAATATACGGCGTATTTCTTGGCGCTCTAGTGCATCAACTGCCGCTGCAACAGCAAGATAGGTTTTACCTGTACCTGCAGGGCCAATACCAAAGGTAATGTCGTGGTGCAAAATGTTAGCAACATACAAGCCTTGGTTATCGTTTCGCGGTTTAATAACGCCACGACGGGTTTTAATCATCATTTCTTTGCCATAGGCGCTACTAGAGGTGTCTTGCTCAAGCGCTTTAGACTCAGTGATGGCTAAATGTACGTTGTCAGGCTCAATTTCGCCAATTTCCCCACGTACAGGTTGAGTATCAATATAAAGGTTTTTTAAGATCTCTACCGCGCCGGCGCTACTGTGTAGTTTACCGGTTACTTTAAAAAAGTTATCACGATGAATAATTTCAACACCTAGACGGCGTTCAATTTGTTTGATGTTTTCGTCAAACGGGCCACATAATGAAGAAAGGCGTTTGTTGTCGGCAGGTTCTAAATAAATCTCTAATGTTTTTAACTGATTACTCAAAATTACTTCCTATTACAGTGCGCCAGCGTTAACTGGCGCAATGAATTTTTGCAACTAAGGTACGAAAGTAGCGACGCCAATTTCGTTAGCTGTCTCGGTTTTTTGCTCACTCGCTGCTTTAGTTAAAATAGCAGAAGGCGCAATTTCGCGGCGTAAGTTCATTTCTGATTCTGTACGAATTAAATCGCCACGTAAAGAGTTTGGTAGTGCCTCGGTAATACGTACATCAACAAACTGACCGATCACTGTGTGTGGGCCAACAAAGTTAACTACACGGTTGTTTTCAGTTCGGCCACGTAGTTCCATCGGGTTCTTCTTAGAAGGACCTTCAACTAAAATACGTTGCTCAGTATCAAACATTTGGCGGCTAATTTGCTGTGCCATTTGCGTAATACGATTTTGCAATAAGTACAGGCGTTCTTTTTTCTCTTGCTCGGTTACGTCATCTGGCAAATCGGCTGCTGGTGTACCTGGGCGTGCGCTGTAAATAAAGCTAAAGCTCATATCAAAACCAATATCGTTGATAAGGTTCATGGTAGCTTCAAAATCGGCCTTGCTTTCACCTGGGAAACCTATGATGAAATCTGACGACATGCTTAGGTTAGGGCGAATTTTACGTAGCTTACGAATTGTTGATTTGTACTCAAGAGCAGTATGGCCGCGTTTCATTAAGTTTAAAACACGGTCTGAACCACTTTGTACTGGAAGGTGTAAGTGATCAACCAGTTCAGGCACATCAGCGTACGCATCAATAATGTCTGGTGTAAACTCTACAGGGTGTGAGGTGGTGTAACGAATACGGTCAATCCCGTCAATTGCAGCCACTAAACGAATTAGATCTGAGAAATAGCAAATTTCACCATCGTGTGTATCACCACGGTATGCATTTACGTTTTGACCTAATAGGTTAACTTCACGTACGCCTTGCTCGGCTAACTGTGCAACTTCTAATAATACATCATCAACAGGGCGGCTTACTTCTTCACCACGGGTGTAAGGCACAACACAGAAAGTACAATATTTAGAACAACCTTCCATAATTGATACAAACGCAGAAGGACCTTCCGCTTTAGGCTCAGGTAAGCGGTCAAATTTTTCAATCTCAGGGAATGAAATATCAACTACAGATGAACCTTTATCGCCTTGTACTTGTTTAATCATCTCAGGTAAACGGTGCAAAGTTTGTGGACCAAAAATAACATCTACAAACGGAGCACGTTGGCGAATTGAATCACCTTCTTGTGATGCAACACAGCCGCCTACACCAATAATAAGGTCTGGTTTGTCATCTTTTAATAACTTCCAACGACCTAGTTGGTGAAATACTTTTTCTTGCGCTTTTTCACGAATTGAACAGGTGTTAAGTAAGATAACATCAGCATCAGCAGCTTCTTCAGTTAGCTGATAGCCGTTGGTAGCATCTAGAAGATCAGCCATTTTCTGAGAGTCGTATTCGTTCATCTGACAACCCCAGGTTTTAATATGCAGCTTTTTGCTCATTGAAATATAGCCTCGTGTTCAATTCGATAGTGGCACAAATATGTGCTAGAAACAGGTATAAGTGGCGGAATTATTAAAATTTCGCTCGACTTAAAGGACGCGTATTTTAGCTGGATACACGCTCAAAACCAAGTATAGATTTCATGTTTGTGATCTGAAATCAATATAGTATGGGTTTAATAATAGAATTAAGCGAAGCGCTCACACTGAGCAAACTAATTACGATATAATCTAAGCAGAGTTAAGTCAGAATTAAAATGATGAAAAACATGGCTAAAAATAATGTAATTGTAGTAGGGGGCGGCATGGTTGGTGCCGCTATGGCTATTAAATTAGCGCAACAAGGCAAAGCCGTACGTGTTATTGAAAAACACCCAATAGATGCACCACAGGTACTTAACAGTGATGACGTTGATATACGTGTTTCGGCTATTAATCGCTTTTCGGAAAAATTGCTTGATCAGCTCGGTGCGATGCCATTACTGCGAGCAAATAGATTGGCTCCCTATGAACAATTAGAGACCTTTGAACGAGGTAATGATCATTTATTATTTGATTGTCATGCTATTAATACCACCCATTTAGGTCATTTAATCGAAAATAAGCTAATTCAAGCCAGTTTATGGCAGCAATTTGTGCAACATAATATTGAAATGATTAATCCTTCATCGGCTTTAACGGCAATAGAGCAAAACCCTGACAGCATTAGCTTGCACTACAACGAACAAAGCTATACTGCTGATTTAGTCATTGCAGCGGATGGTGGCCAATCACAATTACGCAGCAAAGCCAATATTGGTATAACTGGTTGGCAATATCAGCAGCATTGTATGGGCGTGCTAATAAAGCTCGATGCACCGCAACAAGTTAAAACATGGCAGCAGTTTACACCTACAGGGCCTGTTGCGTTTTTACCTATGAAAGCACCTTATGCAAATTTAATTTGGTATGACGATGCAAATACCCTCAAAGCATTTAAAGCCCTACAACCTAGCGAATTAAAAGCCCATATTATTGAAAAGTTTCCAAAGCTTGCTGGTGATTTTGAAGTACAAAGCCATGCTATATTTCCTCTGGCAAGGCAGCATGCCAATAATTATTCACAAGGCAGACTCGTTTTAGTGGGTGATGCGGCGCACACCATTAATCCTCTGGCAGGACAGGGTGTTAATTTAGGCTTTCAAGATGTAGCTGCTTTAGCTGAAGTGTTACGTACAGCTGATGATGTAGGGTGCCCGCTAATGCTTAAAGAATACGAGCGTAGTCGTCGTAACGCTAATTTATTAATGATGAGTATGATGGATGCTTGCTACTTTGGTTTCTCAAATCAAATAGCCCCATTAAAATGGGCGCGCAGCACATTTTTAAAGTTAGCTAATAATACAGGGCCGGTAAAAAACTGGGTGCTGAAATACGCAATAAGCGGTGAGCTTAGTTAATAATAGTTAATAATAGTTAATAATACCAATCCGCAATAATACTTAATCATTTTGAGGGGCTAAACGTGTCGCTACCTGTGTTAAAAAATACTCATTTAGAACAACTAAATAGCGAATTTTTTGCCTAGCTATCAACACGTTTTTCCACCCTCAAAATAGCTCACTTAATTAAGCGAATTGGTATAAAAGGCTCAAATTTGGGTCTTTTTTTATGCCGGTAAAAAAATTATGTTGATTTATAAAGCTAGAGGAAAAGATATAAATTAATGGATTTAGCAAGTCGTAGAACAGAGTAATCAAGGAAGTGTGCAAATTGGCTGGGATACCAGGATTTGAACCTGGGAATGCCAGGATCAAAACCTGGTGCCTTACCGCTTGGCGATATCCCAACTCTAAATTTGGATGAGTTTTAGTTCTAGTTAAGAACATGGTGCGGAAGGAGAGACTTGAACTCTCACATCCTAAGATACTGGAACCTAAATCCAGCGCGTCTACCAATTCCGCCACTCCCGCATACAGGCTTATATTTATACTCTTAACAGAGTTTTCTTATACAACGTTCTTTGGTAGAAGAAGTTGGCTGGGATACCAGGATTTGAACCTGGGAATGCCAGGATCAAAACCTGGTGCCTTACCGCTTGGCGATATCCCAACTAAGAAATTGCTGATAATTTTAATTCTTATCAA
>NZ_AUTH01000053.1:0-5803 GCF_000497975.1 Pseudoalteromonas sp. TB41
CCCCCTGTGTCAGGATAGTTGTCGCCTCTAACTTTTAATAGAGGCAATAAAATGAGACGTCGATTTACACAAGAATTTAAAGTTCAAGCTGTTGAAAAAGCATTATCTCAATGTGATGATGTTCGCCTAGAAGATATTGCGTTTGATTTAGGCATCGGTTATTCAACCTTGCAACGATGGATTACGCTTGCTAAAAAACATGAACTTGAAACTAAAAATAATGGTAGTCACATGACAACAGAAAAACGCCCTCATGACTGGAGCTTAGAAGAAAGGCTTAATGCCATTATTGAATGTGCGAGTTTAGATGAAGCAGCTCTTAATGAATATTGCCGTGCTAAGGGGCTTTACCCGCATCATATTAAACAGTGGAAGCAAGATTTAGTAACACCACCTTCAAATAAAACAGTAAAGTCAGACAGTAAACAGCTTAAGCAAGAAATAAAGCAACTGCAAAAAGAACTGAATCGCAAAGATAAGGCCTTAGCTGAAACTGCCGCTCTACTTGTACTCAAAAAAAAAGCGGATGCGCTTTGGGGTTTCAACGAGGACGATTAACCAGCTCAACTGAACGTCATGAACTGATAAAGCTCATTACCGACGCGCAGAAATCAGGGGCAAGGCAAGCAAAAGCATGTGAGTTACTTGGTCTAACGGCAAGAACAATTCAACGCTGGATTGAAGCTGATGATATGACAGATAAGCGAACGAGTACGATAAAGCGACCACCTAACAGGCTAACTGAATTAGAGCAACAGCGTATTATTAAGACAGTAAATTCAATAGAATACGGACATTTACCACCCAGCAAGATAGTCCCTAAACTATTAGATAAAGGTGTGTGGATAGCATCAGAAAGCTCGTTTTATCGTGTTATGAAATCACATAAATTATTAACACACAGAGAAAAAGTTAAACCAAATAAAAAGATAAAAAAACCAAAAGCGCTCAAGGCAACACGTGTAAACGAAATTTATACATGGGATATCACATATTTGCCAACAGCGGTTAAAGGTCAGTTTTTATACTTATATTTAGTGATGGATATTTATAGTCGAAAAATAGTTGGTTGGCAGGTTCATGACACACAGCTAAGCACACTGGCGGCTGATTTAATGGTAGATATTTGCAGGCGAGAGCAGGTAAAGCCAGATCAAGTCACGTTGCACTCGGATAATGGCAGTCCAATGAAAGGGGCAACGTTATTGGCAACATTGCAGGAGTTAGGTATTGTGCCTTCATTTAGCCGACCGTCAGTGAGTAATGATAATCCTTATTCTGAATCGCTATTTAAGACGTTAAAGTATCGCCCAGAATACCCTGAAAAAGCCTTTGAAAGCATCGGTAGTGCAAGGAAGTGGGTTAACGGATTTGTTGATTGGTACAACGATGAGCACTTGCACAGCGGTATTAAATTTGTCACGCCAAACCAGCGTCATTTAGGATTAGATAAAGCGATACTAGCGAACCGTCACCGAGTAAATGAAATAGCGAAATTGCAGAATCCAATTCGTTGGTCAGGAAAATCTAGAGATTGGACAATGACCAATGAAGTAAATTTAAATCCAGAGAAAAAAGAAGCAATGCGGGCGGCATAAAATTTAATTTGATGCGACAACTAACTTGAAAAACTCCGATACTCAGCAAAGATAACGTTGCACTATATGGTAGTGACTAGCTAAAAACAGCTTTTTTTTATCTCTTCCTCTAAAAGCGCAGCGTCTCCTCGCCCTCTTTGTGCATAAATCACTAAAAGGTCTTATTCTACAAAGAGAAGTGGATGAGGAGCAAATGAGAAACCAAAACCATCAAATAGCTTTGTTTTATGTCTTCCTCTGAAAGCGCAGCGCCTCTTAGCCCTCTTTGTGCATAAATCACTAAAAAACCTTATTTAACAAAGAGAAGTGGATGGGAGGCTTCGGGCTACGAGGCGCGAGTAAAATGCTAATGCCCATAAATACGCGATATGAAATCGCTTCTACAGGGCAATATATGGCTTTTTTACGTTCACTAAAAGGTCTTATTCTACAAAGAGAAGTGAATGAGGAAAGAATGAGAAAACACAGCCATAACGTGTACTAGCTCAGACTGCAAAAAACAAAGTCGTTTGCTAACTTGGTTTTTGGCTATTTTTCATCATTTCTAAATAGCGCCCTTCAATGAATTTTTTCTCTTTTGTAAGGTGTTTAAGTGCGTACTGTGTTTTTTCTAGCTCTTGCTTTAGAGTATCTAATTCCTCACTACTTTCTGGCCCGTCTGTTTGTAACTGCAATTGCTGTAGTAGTTGGTCTTGCTCTGCAATTTGCCTTTTATATTCGTTTAAAGTGTTAAGTAGTCTTGTTTGATCGGGCGTTGAGGATATATCTGTGCTTGATGTTTTATCACTATTTTCGCTTGCGGTTTTAAGCGCTTCGTAATCTGCTTGTAACTGGTCTTTTTCTTCTTGAAGCACAGTCACTGCATCATATTGTGCATAGAGTTTTTGACGGGTAACTTTTAATTTTTCAACACTTTTATCGAGATCCCCTTTTAGTTTGCGAATTAACTGATGCGAGCGTTTTAATTTTTTATTGAGATCATCAATTAGCTGTTGTTCTTTTTCGGTAACATGATCTTTGGTTGATGAAGTAACCTCTGTTAATTGTTGTTGTAACAGCATTTGTACACTGATTAACTCAGCGATAGTTTTTCGATTATCGTTAACATAGCTCATGGCATTGTCAACAGACTCTCTGCACATAGCTAACGTCGCATCATCCATTGCGCCGTTACTTTTAACCATGCTAAGTGCAAATGCCCTAAACTCTCTGAGTATCAGTAAAAGAATATAAAACCACGCGGCTAAAATAAGTAGCCCAAAATTTATAGCAATATAATGATAAACCTCAGGCGGAAATACGGCATATGGCATTATTTAGTTATCTTAAATTAAGTGTTTATTTACTAGAGTTTAGCGCTGTCAAAAAAATCTGCCATAATAACAACAACATTTAAAAAAAAGTTACCTGTGTGAAAATACTTATCGTGGATGATAGCCATGCAACACTTGAAATAGTACGCCGAGGGTTGGAAAAGTTTGGCTATCGGAAGTTATTAATAGAAAAAGCCAACAATGCTAAATCAGCGTTAACGCTGATTGGTAGTTGGCACCCCGATATTGTACTTACAGACTGGCATATGCCTGATATGTGTGGAGTTACGCTATTACGTGCAATAAAGCAAAGGCAACTTAATATAATAGTAGCAATGCTGACCACTGTTGATGAAAAGTCTCAAATTGAAGAAGCTATTAGCTTTGGTGCATCTTTTGTTTTATCAAAGCCTTTCACCGACGCGCAACTACACGATAAATTATTGCCTTTAGTACAGCTTGTTGAAAATAACGAAATCATCCCTGATGAAATTGAATTAAACAGTGATTTAGCGTTACCAAAACTGTCGCAATTAGAACGTTTGTTTCATAAACATATAAGTCAGTCCTTAATCGTAAACACGATTCAACCGCAGGTATTTGATGAGTCTAAAGTACCCTGCGTCATGGCTGTTTATGAGGATCCAAAAAGTCAAAAAGTACGTGCCATTGCCATACTTGATATTTATGCCGCCTGCGTAATGGCAAGTGGCTATAGTAGCTTGTCGGCTGAAGATATCAGTAACTCTATATTGTCAGGCGTTGTGACGAATACAGCATTAAGCGCATGTAAAAAAGCGTTAACGGAAACGGCTTTTGCCTTTTTAGACAAACGAACACGCGTTAGTTTACAAATCAAAACGGTCAAAGTGATTACCACGCCTTTTCGTAAACTCACTTTGCTGTATAAAACACCTGCTGAAAAGCGCATTGATTTTAGCTGCCAGCTTGAGGGCATGGCACAAGGTAAAATCATGTTGGTTGGCATTTAGTAAATTAAACACAACGTATTTACCTTTATCAAAGAAGTTTAAATTTAAAAACACCCTGCTCCTACAAAAGCGCAGCGTCTCTGCACCCTCATGGTAAATCAATCACTGAAGTAGCTTATTACACAAAGAGAAGTGAATGAGCAGTAAATTAGTAACCTAAACCACCAAACAACCTTGTTTTATACCTTCCTCTAAAAGCGCAGCGTCTTCTCGCCCTCTTTGTACATAAATCACTTAAAAACCGTATTCTACAAAGAGAAGTGAATGAGCAGTAAATTAGTAACCAAAACCACCAAACAACCTTATTTTATATCTTCCTCTAAAAGCGCAGCGTCTCTTCGCCCTCTTTGTGCATAAATCACTTAAAGACCTTATTTAACAAAGAGAAGTGAGAGCTACGAGGCGCGAGTAAGCTAATGTCCATAAATACGCGATATGAAATCGCTGCTACGAAAGACATTTACTGCTAAAAACAGTTTTTTCACCACAGAGAATCCCGAGGCGCTTTGCGCTACACAGAGATGGATTCATATCTTTTAAGTATTTCTCTGTTAACTCTGTGTTCTTATATGGACTCCCCGTTTTTTGTCAACGAAGTATTTATTAAATAAAGATTAGATGCTGGCTTATATACGGACTCTATTTGGGGAGCTACCCCTGGTCACTTTAATGTATTCGCCCCTTTATGACTTTTCTCGGTGGCGGTATTTTATACCTAGGCACGGAACAGTCTCTTAAAGGTCAGTCTTACCCTGATTTTAAACGCTCTTTGTTGACAAAAATTTAAGCCGTTAATAACGTTGGCTGATAACATTCGTTTTTCTTTAGCATTGCAAATGCGGTTCTGATTGTTTTATTAGCCAATGCTATCGCTGCCACTTTTTTACCACGCCTTGCAATTAACTTTTTAAGCCATTCGTCTTTTTCTGTACGGCTCGCTCTTTTTACAACATGTGTGACAACAGCTAGTGCACCTTGATATAACGTGCTACGTAACTTTTTATTTGCCGATGTTCTTGAAATTGAGCCAATTCTTTCTTTGCCACCAGAGCTATGCTGAACTGGCGTTAAACCAGCGCAGGCTGATGCTTCCCGCCCATTTTTAAAGTGTTCTATACAACTAAAGTAAACTTTCAACATCATTGAACCTACAGGCCCAACACCTTCCAGTTTTTGAAGTCGCTCGCATACCTCATCATTTTTGATTTCTTCTTCAATGAGCTTTTCTAGCTCTCTAATTTCTTTCATAACACTTTTGAATTGTTCATTCATTATTTTTAGAGACGCTCTAAATGCCATAGGTACATCTAAATTTGTATCTTCGAGCAGACTTTCCACTGCATCAATCAACTTATTATCTGATTTAGCTATTGGGATACCAAGTTCCAACAAGCAACCTCGTTGCAGATTCCCCAAGGCTACTTTTTGCTTTACAAAGTGCTCTCTCATTGCTGACATGGCTTGTAAGCACTGCTCATTTATGCTTAATAATCTACTCGGTTTAACTGTTGGTTGTTGAGCTGCAATACCAATAGCTAAAGCATCATTCGCATCCGTTTTTTGGCCTTGTCTAAATGCTTTTACAACCCGTGCAGACATTGGCTTAACTGTATGGCCTGCCTCTTTCGCTTTTCTTGCCCAATAATGCGTGCCACCACATGACTCCATCGCCACTAATGACTGCTTTTCTGACGCCAATAATTGAAGTAGCTTTTGTCGCGATACTTCTTTGTTGTATATAACCTGTCGATCTTGACCTATTTTACAAACTTGATAATTATTTTTTGCTAAATCAATCGCAATAACGTTAAGATTCATCATGTATGGACTCCTTTAGTAAAAGTTTTGTCACTTATTACGTTACCCCTCGATGGGAGGGGAGTCCATACATCTCGGTGGT